>DATDBB010000328.1:0-11561 GCA_036525085.1 Allobosea sp. | reverse complement strand
GATCGGCGACACGATCCGCTTCTCGCTGACGCCCGAGCCCGGCGGCGACCGCACGCTCGAGGTCAAGGCGGCGCAGGAACTGCTCCAGACCATGGGCTTCCGCGCCTTCGTGCCGCAGGTCGCGGCCTGCCCCGGCTGCGGCCGCACCACCTCGACGGTCTTCCAGGAACTCGCGCGGGATATCCAGACCTGGATCGCCGACTCCATGCCCGACTGGAAGACGCGCTATCCTGGCGTCGAGAACCTCAATGTCGCGGTGATGGGCTGCATCGTGAACGGCCCCGGCGAATCCAAGCATGCCGATATCGGGATTTCCCTGCCGGGGACGGGCGAGGAACCGACGGCGCCGGTCTTCGTCGACGGCAAGAAGGTCCGGACGCTGCGCGGCGCAGGCATCGCCGACGACTTCAAGGTGATGGTCGATGATTATGTGGCGCGGCGTTACGGCGGACAGGCCAATGCGGCGGAATGATCCCGCCTGCCTGGCATCGACTGCGGACCTGCGCCTTTGCGTGCTGACGGCATTGTGTTAGAGCCCCCGGCCTTTCGTTGCACCGCAGCGCGCGCGGAGATCCCCTATGGGGCATGAACAGACGAATCCCCCGACCCTGAGGACGGAGGATTCCCGTTTCGGGCTGGACGGCGGACATGGCTCAGGTCATTCTGGCGGCTCCGCCCACAGCCATGGCGGCTACGCGGCGCTGGCGCTCGGTGCGCTCGGCGTCGTCTATGGCGACATCGGCACCAGCCCCCTCTACGCGCTGCGCGAGACCGTGCTGGCCGCGACCGGCGCGGCCTCGGGCGGCCATGGCGGCGCCGTCGACCTCGCGGTGAACGCGCCGATCCCGCGCGACATCATCATCGGCGTGCTCTCGCTGATCCTGTGGTCGCTCGTCGTCGTGGTGACGCTGAAATATGTCGTGCTGCTGCTCAGCGCCGACAACAACGGCGAAGGCGGCACGCTGACGCTGGTCGCCCTGGCCCAGCGCGCGCTGGGACGGATGCGCGGCGGCGTCGTGCTCTTCCTCGGCATGGCGGGCGCGGCGCTGTTCTATGGCGATGCGGTCATCACCCCGGCGATCTCGGTGCTTTCGGCCGTCGAGGGCATCAAGCTGGTGACGCCGGCGCTCGAGGAATATGTCGTCTGGATCGCCTCGGGCATTCTGATCGCGCTGTTCCTGGTCCAGAGCCGGGGCACGGCCAAGGTCGCGAATTTCTTCGGGCCGGTCATGATGGTCTGGTTCCTGACCCTCGCCGGGCTCGGCATCTACCATATCGCCGACGACGTCGGCGTCTTCGCCTCGATCAATCCCTATTGGGGCCTGCGCTTCTTCTTCGACCATCCGGGCGTGTCGCTCGCCGTGCTCGGCTCGGTCTGCCTCGCGGTCACCGGCGCAGAGGCGCTCTATGCCGATATGGGCCATTTCGGCCGCGGCCCGATCCGCGGCGCCTGGGTTTACCTCGTCTTCCCGGCACTCTGGCTCAACTATCTCGGCCAGGGCGCGCTTCTCCTGTCCGACCCGACGGCCATCGACAACCCGTTCTACAAGCTGGCTCCGCAGGGCTTCATCCTGCCACTCGTCATCATGGCGACGATCGCGACGATCATCGCCAGCCAGGCCGTGATCACCGGCGCCTTCTCGCTGACCCGGCAGGCCGTGCAGCTTGGCCTGCTGCCGCGCCTCGAGATCCGCCACACCTCGGAGCAGACCTCAGGCCAGATCTACATACCCCGCATCAACGCGATCCTGCTGTTCGTCGTGCTGCTGCTGGTCTGGACCTTCCGCTCCTCCTCTAGCCTCTCGCACGCCTATGGCATCTCGGTTTTCGGCGCGATGGTGGTCGACTCGCTGCTCGCCTTCATCGTGATCTGGAAGGGCTGGCGCTGGTCGCTCGCGGCCACCCTGGCGGTGGTGACGCCCTTCCTCATCATCGATGTCGCCTTCTTCGCCGCCAACATGCTCAAGCTGCTGAGCGGCGGTTATGTCCCGGTGATGATGGCGGCGCTGCTGATCATGCTGATGTGGACCTGGGTGCGCGGCACCAAGATCCTGTTCGACAAGACCCGCAAGACCGATGTGCCGCTGCTCGAACTCGTCGGCATGCTCGCCAAGAGTCCGCCGCACCGGGTCAAGGGCATGGCGGTGTTCCTCACCAGCGACCCCGAGACGGCGCCGGCCTCGCTGCTGCACAACCTCAAGCACAACAAGGTGCTGCACGAGCGCAATGTCATCCTGACGGTGCGCTCGGCCGACACGCCGCGCGTCGCCGAGGAGGAGCGCGTTCGCCTCTCGCGCATCACCGACGACTTCTGGCGGGTCGATCTGGTCTACGGCTATATGGAAAGCCCCAACGTCCCCAAGGGGCTAGCGATCCTGCGCAAGCAGGGCTTCAAGTTCGACATCATGTCGACCTCGTTCTTCCTGTCGCGCCGCTCGATCAAGGCCTCGCCGCAATCGGGCATGCCGGTCTGGCAGGACAATCTCTACATCTCGCTGACCAAGAGCGCGACCGACGCGACGAACTTCTTCCAGATCCCGACCGGCCGCGTCGTCGAGGTCGGCACGCAGGTCACGGTCTGAGCTGGACTGCTCGGAAACGGAACCAAGCCGTCATTCCGGGGCAGGTCGTAGACCTGAGCCCGGAATCCTATCCTCCGACGGCTCAGAACAAGACGCGGCGCACGGTCACGTCGTCCTGCCTGATCAGCGGCTATGGGTTCCGGGCTCTTCGCTTTCGCGAAGCCCCGGAATGACGTTCCCGCTTCTTCAATCCATCCGCGCCGCGGCCTCCGGGACCTTCCGCACCCGCTCGCGATAGAGCAGGTAGAGCCCGGATGCGATCACGATCGACGCGCCCACGAAGGTCCAGGCATCCGGGAACTGCCCGAAGACGAACCAGCCGAGCAGGATCATCCAGACGATCTGCGAGTAGATGAACGGCGCCAGCACGGTCGCCGGCGCCAGCCGATGCGCCAGGATCAGGAGCCAGTGCCCGAAACCGCCGAAGGCGCCGGTGCCGAGCATGACCAGCCACACGAAGGGCGTCTGCGGCGTCGTCCAGAAGAACGGAATCAGCGGCAACACGGCCAGCGTTCCGGCGACGCCGGAATAGACCATCGTCGTCTCCGGCGGATCGTAGGCCGCAAGTTGCCGCGTCGCCAGCGCATAGAAGCTGTAGCAGACGGTCCCGAAGACGCAGAGCAGAGCCGCCGGATGCATGCCGCCGATGCCCGGCCGCGTGATCACGAGCACGCCGAGGAAGCCGACCCCGATCGCCGCGAGCCGGCGCGGGCCCGGCCATTCGCCAAGCAGCGGCCCGGCGACGAGCGCCACCAGCAGCGGCCCCGCGAACATGATCGAGACAGTTTCGGCGAGCTGCAGATATTTGAGCGCGAAGAAGTTCAGCGCCGTCGATCCCAGCAGCAGCAGCGAGCGGATGCCCTGCAGCCAGGGCCGCTTTGTCCGCAGGATGCCGGGGCGGCTCCACGGATTGAACAGCATCAGCACCATCGCCATGCTGCCGGCATAGCGCGCGAACACCACCTGAACCGGGTCCATATGCCCCGACAGCCATTTCGCGCTGGCATCGAGCAGGGCGAAGCACAGCACGGCAGCGCCGATCAGCCCGATCGCGATCAGGCGCGTCCGGCCGGTTTCCGGAAGATGGGACGAGGCGGCGGCCAATGCTGATCCCGTCATGCGCAGGGAGAATGACGGATCAAGATTTAACCGATTTGCAGCCCCTGACCAGCGGCTGGATGCATGCACTCCATGCGCGTATCAGGGTGGCGGCAGTGCCACGCGACGTGGCGACACGCTCAGGCGTCGCTGTCGACCTCGTCGCCATCGGCGTCGGGATCATCGACCTCGACTCCGGCCTTGGACAGCCCCTTGGCGGCCTTGCGCAGCAGGCGGCGAAGCTGCTTGCGCTCCTTGCCGTCGAGCTTGTCGAGCAGTTCGTCCTCGACCTGCGTCCAGACCGCGTCGAGAGCGATGGCGGTCTTGTGGCCGGCTTCCGTCAGCGCGACCTGCACCAGCCGACCGTCGCGGCCGCCGCCCTCGCGCGTCACGAGCCCCTGCAGCGACAGCCGGCCGATGGTCTTGGACACGGTCGGCGGCTTGACCCGCAGCAACGTCGCCAGTTCGCCCATCGTCATCGGCGCCGGCTGCAGCGCCTTCAGCGCCTGTTCCTGGCCGGGAAACAGCCCGAGCGCATTCAGCCTCTCGCCCATGCGCGCGCGATGCAGACGCGCCGTGACGAGCAAGGCCCGGCCAACGCTCTTTTCGAGTGCCTTGGTCATCTCGCTCGGTCCTCGGCTCGATCCCTGGCTCGATCCCGGCCGCGATCTTTATGCGGATCAGGAAGTCGCTTCGCCGGCTGCCTGTTCGCCCGCCAAGATGACAGCGTGATGACACTCATACCCCAACTGTCACAGAGCACGCATCTTTTCGCCGACCGATCGCAGGAAATCCGCACGGCTCTCCGGCGTCGCGCGGTTCATGTCGTAGTGCGCCAGATAACGCGGCCGCGCCGTCGGGTGGCAGACCGCCCGCAGCACGCGGCAGACCAGCTTGCGCGGCGGATCGCCCATCAGCAGCGCGCGCCAGCGCGTGCCGCCATAGGTCGTCACCGCCACGAGCCTGCGGATGTTCCAGAGATTGGGCCTGACCTTGCCATCGACCAGCTTGAACGAGACGCCCGGCAGGAAGACGCGGTCGAAGAACCCTTTCAGGATCGCGGGATAGCCGAAATTCCAGACCGGGAAGCACAGCACCAGCGCGTCCGCCACCTGCAGCCGCGCGACGTAAGGGGCGACCGGACGCGCGTTGTTCTCAAGATCATGGTAGCCGACCCGCTCCTCGCGGCTCAGCATCGCGTCGAAGCCCTCGGCATAGAGATCGCAGTCATCGACCTCGTGACCGGCAGCCCGCAGGCTCTCCACCACGGCCGCATGCAGCGCCGCACCATAGCTCTGCGGATTCGGATGGGCGTAGAGCACCAGAACCCGCATCTTTAGCCGACCCCGGCTTCCGACAGGCTGCGGAACAGGAAGGTGCCGCCCGCCCGGTAGTCGTAGGACGGGTCTTCCCAGGCGATCATCTTGCCGGGGTTGAGCAGGCCCTGCGGATCGGCCTCGCGCTTGAAGGCGAGCTGGGCCTCGTCGGTCTGCTTCATGCCGCCCTCCTCCAGCGTGTAGCGATGCGGATTGAAGATCGGCGCGCCCATCTCCTCATGGATCGCCATGATCTCCTCCAGCCGCTCCTCGGTGGTGAAGCGCACCAGCGGCAGGCCGAAACAGGTGACCTTGCCGTCGAAGCGGACGAATTCGAGATGGCAAAGTACTTCGTCGCCGAAGCGGGCATGAATCCTATCGATCAGCTCGACCTGGTTCGGGAAGGGATAGAGCACCTGCAGATAGGTGATCGACGGATCGACGCGCAGCGCCCGCAGCGTCGTGTGGTTCCAGCCGAGTTCGTAAGCCGGCGGCAGGCCCTTGGCATCCTCCGCCGAGAGCTTGTCCGATCGCAGCAGCAGTTCGGCTCCCTTGAACCGCCGCGCATAGGCCAGCAGCGACTCGACCGCGAAATCCACGACCATCACGATCACCAGATGGCTGTCGCGCGGCAGGAACTTGCGGTGGCGCAGGAAATAGTCGTGCGGGGCCGGCGCGGCGACGACGCAGAGGTTCTTCAGCGCCAGTCCGTCCTGCTCTCCGAGCTGGTTGGCGAACTCGGTGGCGGCCCTGAGCGAGGGAAAGCCGAGGATCGCATCAACCCAGTCATAGGCCGGCGCCAGCGGCATCTCGACCTGCGTGATGATGCCGTTGGTGCCATAGGCATGCGCGACCTTGTGCAAATCCTCGCCCGAGAGTTCGAGGATGCGGGGATTTTCCTCCATCGTCGCGACCCTGAGGCGGATGATGTTGCCCCAGTCGCGCAAGCCACCCCATTTGATCGAGCCGACGCCGCCGGAGCCGCCGGCGATGAAGCCGCCGATCGATGCGGTCTGGTAGGTCGAGGGGTGCAGCCGCAGTTCCTGCCGGGAATGCGCGCGTGTCTCGTCGTCGATCCGCGCCATCACCGCGCCGGGCTCGGCAATGTAGCGGCCATGGCCGATGTCCAGCACCTTGTTGAAGCCCGAAAGGTCGAGCAGAACCCCGCCCGAGAGCGGCATCGCCTGGCCGTAATTGCCGGTCCCGGTCCCGCGCGGCGTCACGGGAATGCCGAGGGCATGGCAGGCGGCGAGCACCTCCAGCACCTGCGCCTCGCTCGTCGGCGAGACCACGATGTCGGCCGCGACATGGTCGAGCTGGCGCTTCAGCACCGGCGAGTACCAGAAGAAGTCGCGGCTCTTCTGCTTCACCAGCGCCGGGTTTTCCTCGGTCCTGATCGCGCCGAGCCGGGCCTTGAGGGCGGCGATGTCGTAGCGGGTGGTCATGGGGTGCGGTCTCGTTCAGCTTGCCTCTGATCGTTCCGAAACCGCGCCGTCATCCCGGACGCAGCGAAGCGGAGCTCCGGGATCCATCGTAGAGCGCGGTGGCCTCCGATGGATCCCGGGACGGCCTCCGGCCGCCCAGGATGACGTCGCGGTTGGAACGACAGGGCGCACATCACGACCGCCCTCCCATCAGATGATCCAGCTCGCGATGATCCGGCAACGTCCTGTCGATCGCGCGGCCCTCGACCAGCACGGTCCGGTCGGATTGCGGCCGGGCGAAGAACTCGGTCCAGTCGCGCGCCCGGGTCAGGATCAGGTCCGCCGGCCCGCCGGCCGACAGCACGCCTAGGCCTTTCGCCCCCTTGCCCTCCAGTCCCATGACCGCGGCGGGCGTGCGCGCCACCGCATTCGCCCAATCGTTTCCGGCATGATCGAGCTGGAGGATGCGGGTGCCCTCGCGCAGCACCTCGATCAGGTCGAGATCGCCATAGGCGTAGAACGGGTCGCGGGTGTTATCGGAGGCGATCATCACCGGCACGCCGGCGGCCTTCAGCTCGTGCAACGCGGTGACGCCGCGCCAGCGCGGCGTGCGGCCGGGCGCGCGATCCTGCAGATACATGTTGCACATCGGCAGCGAGACCACCGCGATCCCGGCCGCCTTCACCTTGGCGATGATGCGCGCCTCGGCCTCTGGCTCCTGAAACGCCAGCGAACAGCAATGCCCGGCGAGAATCTTGCCGGCGAAACGATGCCGGATCGCGGCATCGGCGATGTTCTCCAGCGAACGCGCGGCCGGGTCGTTGGTCTCGTCGACATGGAAGTCGAGATCGAAGCCGTTCTCGATCGCGGTCCGGAAGACGATGTCGAGCGCCTCGTCCAGTTCCGGGATCATATAGCTGACGCAGCCGAACAGGCGATCACCATGCGCCTTCACGGCCGCGACGACATCGCGGACATGGGTTTCGTCGAGCGCGAACTGGATGCCGAAGAGCGGCGAGGCCTGGATCGCGATGCGCCCCGCCCATTCCGCCCGGAGCTCTGCCAGGACCGGCCAGGAGATGCCGATCTGCTTGCCGAGCGAATCGATATGGGTGCGCAAGGCAGCCGTGCCATGACTGAGCGCGCAGCGCAGGCCGAACTCCATCCGCGCCCGCACATCGGGCGCCGACCAGTTCGCCTCGCGGTCGGCCATGACGCTGTTCAGCGCGCCCATGAAGCTGCCGTCGGGATTGCGCTGGCGCGGCCAGATATGGCCCTTGTCGAGATGGACATGGCAGTCGACGAGGCGCGGCAGCACGATGCCGCCGTCGAGATCGAAGCCGGGCACGCTCGCCAGCCCCTCGGTTCCCGTGGGCAGGATCGAGGCGATGCGGCCGGCCTCCACGGCGATGTCGATCAGGGCGAGGCCGTCGCGATCGGCGGCGAGCCCGCCGGCATCGACAAGGCAGAGCGGGGCGCGGGCGCGGGTCAGGCGATAGCTGTCGGAAGCGGGAAGCGAGGCGAAGCCGGTCGTCACAGGGGCGGTGTCTCCATCGGCCTCTCCACAGGACTTGGCCATGCACGATCGATACCGGCCGCCAATCACTCGGACAAGATGAATGCGGGCAAGCCGGCGACGCAGCTGTGAGAGCGCGCGTCGCATCCGGGCTTGTCCTGCGCCCGCCGATCGCGCATGAGGGCGGCTCCCCGCCAAGGAGACGAAGGCCCATGCCGCAGGCAACCCTGATCGATGGAAAAGCCATCGCCGCCGCGTTGCGCGCGCAGATCACCACGGAAGTTGCGGCCATCAAGGCGCAGCGCGGTCTCGTGCCCGGCCTGCATGTCGTCCTCGTCGGTGACGACCCGGCGAGCCGCGTCTATGTCGCCTCCAAGGAAAGGCTCGCCGTCGAGGCCGGCATGAACTCGGTCGCCCATCGCTTGCCGGCCGAGACCAGCCAGGCTGAACTCCTCGCCAAGCTCGCCGAACTCAACTCCGACGACACCGTCGACGGCATCCTCGTGCAACTGCCCCTGCCCAAGCATCTGGATACCGAGACCGTCGTCGACGCCATCGACCCGGCCAAGGATGTCGACGGTCTGCACCCGGTCAATGCGGGCCGGCTGGCCGGCGGGAAGGCTGGCGGTCTGGTGCCCTGCACGCCGCTCGGCTCGATGCTGCTGCTGCGCCATGTCCTGCCCTCGCTGTCGGGGCTGGAGGCGGTGGTGATCGGCCGTTCCGAACTCGTCGGCCGGCCCGCCGCGCAATTGCTGCTGCAGGCCGACTGCACCGTGACGATCGCCCATTCGCGTACGCGGGACTTGGCCACCGTGGTACGCCGCGCCGACATCGTCGTGGCGGCCGTCGGTCGGCCTCATTTCGTCAAGGCCGATTGGATCAAGCCCGGCGCCACCGTCATCGACGTCGGCATCAACCGCATGCCCGACGGCAAGCTCGCCGGCGACGTCGACTTCGCAGAGGCCGTGAAGGTCGCGGGCGCGATCACCCCGGTCCCCGGCGGCGTCGGCCCGATGACGATCGCCTGCCTGCTGCGCAATACGCTGACGGCGTTCAAGGCGAGAAGGGGCTGAGCCCCCACATCGCCGTCAGTCCTGTCTCCGCAGGAAACCCTCGATCACCGCCCGCAATTCCGGCAGATCGTCAGTGACGACGTTCCAAACGATATCAGGATCAATTCGCCAGTATTCGTGCCGCATCAGGTTCCCGATGGCGCGAATGCCGGGCCAAGCGATATCCGGCCGCGACGCGAGGAGGTCGTCGGGTAGATGCCGCACCGCCTCCGAGATGATCTCCAGCAAGCGCTCGGTACCGCGCTGAAGAAAGCGGTCGGCACTGAAGCTGGCAAGGTCATGCCCGGCCGCCGCCTCCTCGATGAGAGAAATAGCGTCCAAAATCTCGTGCAGGACGATGGCGATGTCACGCGCCATCAGAATATCCGGACTGCTTCGCTCTCGATCTGATCACGGAGCTTCGGATGCAGGCTATTGCGCGTCGTCAGATCGATCTGGATTCCAAGTTCCTCGACGAGGAAGGCATGCATCCCTGCAAGATCGATCAGCGAGAACTTTCGCCCCGGCATGACATCGATGAAGACGTCGAGATCACTGTCATCACGCGCCTCGCCGCGCGCGGTCGAGCCGAACAAGAACGCAGCCTCGGCCCCGCGTGCGCGCAGCGCATCGGCGCGGCGCGCGAGCTCGAAGGTGGCCTGATCTCTCGTCATAGCCCATTTTCGCACAGACGCGGCCCGCAACCAAGCTGCGGGCAGCGTCCGCACGCATTCACATATGGATCTGGCGCTTCTCGACCGCCATCGCGGCTTCCTTGACCGCCTCCGCCAGCGTCGGATGGGCATGGCAGGTGCGGGCGAGGTCTTCCGACGAGCCGCCGAACTCCATCAGCACCGTCACCTCGGCGATCAGGTCGCCGGCATGGGGGCCGATGATGTGGCAGCCGAGCACGCGGTCGGTCGCGGCATCCGCCAGGAACTTCACGAAGCCCTCGGTGTGGCGCATCGCGCGGGCGCGGGCATTGGCCGTGAACGGGAACTTGCCGACCTTATAGGCGGTGCCCGCGGCCTTCAGCTCTTCCTCGGTCTTGCCGATCGCGGCGACTTCGGGAGCGGTGTAGATAATGCTCGGGATCGCGTCATAGTTCACATGGCCGTGCTTGCCGGCGATGATCTCGGCGACCGCGACACCCTCATCCTCGGCCTTGTGCGCCAGCATCGGCCCGCGCACCACATCGCCGATGGCATAGATGCCGGCGACATTGGTCTTGAAATGGTCGTCGATGACGACGCGGCCCTTCTCGGTGGCGACGCCCGCCTTGTCGAGGCCGAGGCCCTCCGTATTCGGGCGGCGGCCGATCGCGACCAGCACGATATCGGCATTGAGCGTCTTGGCCTCACCACCGGCGGCGGGCTCGACGGTGACGGTCGCGCCGCCCTTCTTGGCCGTCTCGACCTTGGTGACCTTGGATCCCAGCTGGAAGGTGAAGCCCTGCTTCTCCAGGATGCGCTGGAACTGCTTGGCGATCTCGCCATCCATGCCGGGCAGGATGCGATCGAGATATTCGACGACGGTGACCTTGGCGCCGAGACGAGCCCAGACCGAGCCGATCTCGAGGCCGATCACGCCGGCGCCGACCACGACGAGCTCCTTGGGCACGGCGCCGATCTCGAGCGCGCCGGTCGAGGTCACCACGGTCTTCTCGTCGATCTCGACGCCCGGCAGCGGCGCGGATTCGGAGCCCGTCGCGATGACGATGTTCTTGGTCTCGAGTTCCTGCGCCTTGCCGTCCTCGGCGGTGACGACGACCTTGCCGGCGGCCGGGATCGCGGCCGTGCCGTGGAAGGCGTCGATCTTGTTCTTCTTGAGCAGGAAGCCGACGCCGTTGACGTTGGCGTCGATCGTCTCCTGCTTGTGCGCCATCATCGCCTTGAGATCGAGCTTCGGCTTGCCGACGACGATGCCCAGCTTCTCGAAGGTGTGGCCGGCTTCCTCGAACATCTCGGAGGCATGCAGCAGCGCCTTGGAGGGAATGCAGCCGACGTTCAGGCAGGTGCCGCCATGCGTCTTACGCTTCTCGACGACGGCGACCTTCAGCCCGAGCTGGGCGGCCCGGATGGCGCAGACATAGCCCCCGGGGCCGGTTCCGATAACGACGAGATCGTAGGCCATGACGCCCTTCCGTTGATGGTTTCAAGGCCGCAGGCGACGCCGCGGCGGATGGCGGTCGGCATACATCGGTTCTGCGGCAAGCGCTACGTCATTCATGCGTTGACGGCATGCCGCGGCGCTTGCCGCGACTCAGACAGCGGCGCTTACTGCCGGATCACAAGAAAAGGATGAAACGCCATTCGCTGAACATTGCAGATCAGCCCGCTGGAGGGGCACGCCGTCATGTGGAATCAGGTCTATGATCCATTCGGCAACAGCGTCCTGTCGACGCTCGCAGCCGCGCTACCCGTCGTCGTTCTGCTCGGTCTCATCGCATCCAACGCCGTCAAGGCGCACATAGCCGCCGTCATCGCGCTCATCGTCGCCAATCTGGTCGCGATCTTCATCTTCACCATGCCGGCCGGGATGTCGCTGCGCGCGACGCTGCTCGGCGCCGTCAC
>DATDBB010000327.1:0-2248 GCA_036525085.1 Allobosea sp. | reverse complement strand
CACGGTCTTGGCGACCTCGGCGACGATGGCGCCGACCTCGTCGGGCAAGGTGCCGCCATTGGTGTCGCAGAGCACGACCCAGCGCGCGCCAGCCTCATAGGCGGTGCGGGCGCAGGCGAGCGCATAGCCCGGGTTGGCCTTGTAGCCGTCGAAGAAATGCTCGCAATCGAGCATGACCTCGCGGCCGGCCGCCTTCGCGGCTATGAGGCTCTCGCGGATGCCCGCGAGGTTGTCCTCGAGCGGGATCTCGAGCGCGACATGGACATGGTAGTCCCAGGACTTGGCGACGAAGACGATCGCATCCGCCTTCGCCTCCAGCAAAGCGGCGATGCCGGGGTCGTTGGCCGCCGAGCGCCCTGCCCGCTTGGTCATGCCGAAGGCGGCGAATTTGGCGTGTCTCGTCGGCTTCTCGGCGAAGAACGCCGTGTCGAGCGGGTTCGCGCCGGGATATCCGCCCTCGACATAGTCGATGCCGAGCCGGTCGAGCATGGCGGCAACGGCGCGCTTGTCGTCGAGCGAGAAATCGACCCCGGTGGTCTGCGCGCCGTCGCGCAGTGTCGTATCAAAGAGGTGGATGCGCTGGGCGGTCATGGCTTGCGGCGCAATTTGAAGCGCAGCACGCGCGGCACCACCATGGCGAGCATGACGAGCTTGATGGCGACAGAGAGCGAGCCGGCGGGGCGGATTTTTGGGGTCATGAGCGCATTTCCGCAATGTCTGTTGGATCGATCCGAGGCAGACCGTCGAGGTCGTGCCAAAGCGTATCCGTCACCTCGTCTGGTCGCTGGAGGATGTCCGTGTTCCAGAAGCTGCGGATTCGAAAACCTTGAGCGCGGAGCCAAGCGTCGCGGTCGGCATCGTAGGCGCTCTCTGCGTGCTGCCCACCATCGGCTTCCACGATCAGCCGGCGCTCGAGACAGACAAAATCGGCGATATACCGCCCTATCGCGACCTGCCGGCGAAACTTGAAACCGCTGAAGCGACGGTCGCGCATCAGATACCAAAGCTTGCGCTCGGCATCGGTCGGTTCCTTGCGCATGGCGCGAGCACGCCCTTTCAAGGTTTGTTCAAGCGTCGGCGCGTGCTCCCCTTCTCCCCTCGCGGGAGAAGGTGGCTGCGAAGCAGACGGATGAGGGGGCGCCGTGACGTTTCCGGTTTGCGCCTGATCATCCGCGCACAGGGCACCGTCACGGCGCCCCCTCACCCCAACCCTCTCCCGCGAGGGGAGAGGGGGTCCGTCGCGGTTCATCGCTTGACCTCCCAGGTCGTGGTCGGCTCGCCGGTGGCGGGGTCCTTGCCGTCCTTGAGCGCGATGCCCATGGCGGCGAGTTCGTCGCGAATGCGGTCGGATTCGGCGAAGTTTTTTGCGCGGCGGGCGGCAAGACGGGCGGCAACCTGCGCGTTGATTTCAAATAGCTGATCCACGAACAACAGTAAGCTGCCTACGCGAACGCGGATATCGCAGAATTTCGTCGCCTCTTTGAACAGCGCTAGCTGCTCATCAAAATCGAAATTCCAGTCCGTGTTGGCGATTGCGCGTTGCAACCTCGAAATCGAATCGTTTTGGTGGGCGAGCCGTAGCATGTCGCGAACAACATCGACCTTACTACGAACACCAAACACCTCTGCGAGGATGCTATCCGGAGCACTAGGAGGCTCAATTATCAGGCCACCTCGATCCCAATTTCGACCGAGACCAAGCAACTCAAAGCCGACTCTTAATTGACCGCCAGCGTCAATATCACCCTTGAGCGCCGCGTTCTTTTTTTGATGCAGCTCTGTGATCGCTTCATGCGTGTTGAGGTCATCCGACAGAGCGGCGAGCATCGTTGCCGAAATTTCTGCCGGAACATATTCAGCGGCCACATCCCTCAGTTGGAAGTATTCTTCCTCGGCCTCCTCCAGCGCCTTCACCGTCCAGTCGATCGGCTGGCGGTAATGCGTCTTGAGCATCGCGAGGCGCAGCACCTCGCCGGGCCATTTCCGGCCGCCGAAGGTGTCCGTCTCCAGCAGTTCGTTGATTGTGACGAAGTTGCCGAGGCTCTTCGACATCTTCTCGCCCTCGACCTGCAGGAAGCCGTTATGCATCCAGTAGTTGGCCATGCGACCGCTGCCGGCCGCGCCGCCGAAGGCGCAGCAGGATTGGGCGATCTCGTTCTCGTGGTGCGGGAAGACGAGGTCGATGCCGCCGCCATGGATGTCGAAGACGTTCTTGGCGGGATCGTCGCAGGAGAGCCCGCCGCCGAAG
>DATDBB010000326.1:0-31117 GCA_036525085.1 Allobosea sp. | reverse complement strand
ACCGAGCCGCCATTCGCCTCGATGATGCCCTTGAACGTCTCGACAAGGGTCTCGACCTGCTGCGCGCTGACGTCTTGTCGCGCGAGCAGAACATGCTCGTACAATGCCATGGTTGGCCTTCCTTGTTTCACCCTGTTTCGTTCGGCGCGGAGCCCTCCGAGCCCTGGATAAGGCCCGACAGGATTTCATCGAAGGCGGAGACACGGGATGACGGCTCCATCGAGGAGCCTGCGGAGCGATCTCGTATCGGGTGAGGGCGCAGCGCCATCCGTTCAGCCTCCGGCCGAACAAACAGGAGGCGGTCGTTACAGGCTCAGGGTCCGCCATGCAACCAAAATCGGTGCGTGGGGCGGGCGTCGCAGGCGAAAATTCTCGTTGCGCGCTTGACTTGACCTTCAAGGGAGTGTGACAGCGCCGGGAATCTGCACAAAACGTTTGAATTTGAGGTTGCCGAATGACGACCGCGTTCCTCTTCCCTGGCCAGGGCTCCCAGGCCGTTGGCATGGGCAAGACCCTGGCCGAGGCTTTCCCGGTGGCGAAGGCCGTCTTCGACGAGGTCGATGCGGCGCTGTCGCAGAAGCTCTCCACGCTGATGTGGGACGGCCCTCTCGACGAGTTGACGCTCACCGCCAACGCCCAGCCCGCCCTGATGGCGGTCAGCCTCGCCGTGATTCGCGTCCTCGAGGCGGAAGCCGGGCTCGACCTGAAGCGCGATGCGGCCTTCGTCGCCGGTCATTCGCTCGGCGAGTATTCCGCGCTGGCGGCGGCCGGCACCTTCAGCATCACCGATGCCGCCCGCCTGCTGCGCATTCGCGGCGACGCCATGCAGAAGGCGGTGCCGCCGGGCGAGGGCGCCATGGCGGCCCTGCTCGGCGCCGAACTCGACCTCGCACGCGCCATCGCCGCCGATGCCGCACAGGGGCAGGTCTGCGAAGTCGCGAACGATAATGGCGGCGGGCAGGTCGTGCTGTCGGGCGCCAAGGCGGCCGTCGAGCGCGCCATCGCGCTGGCCGGCGAGCGCGGTGTCAGGCGCGCTATGCTGCTGCCGGTCTCCGCCCCCTTCCATTGTTCGCTGATGCAGCCGGCGGCCGAAGCCATGCAGGCGGCGCTGGCCCAGGTCGCGATGCACGCCCTGGCCGTGCCGGTCATGGCCAATGTCGGAGCGGCGGCGCTGAGCGACCCCGACGCGATCCGTGCCTCACTGGTGGCGCAGGTCACCGGCACGGTGCGTTGGCGCGAATGCGTCGAGGCGATGACCGCCGCCGGCGTGACGCGCTTCGTCGAGGCCGGCAGCGGCAAGGTCCTGGCTGGGCTGGTCAAGCGCATTACGGCCGGCGCGACGCCGCTCTCGGTCGGAACGGCTGACGATATTACAGGTTACAAGCCCTGAACGGGCGCAAGGCCCTGAACGGGCAAACGACGGCAGAAAGCCGAAAGGGAGAGACGATGCTTGATCTGACGGGCAAGAAGGCCCTGGTCACCGGCGCGACCGGCGGCCTCGGCGGTGCGATCGCGCGCGCGCTCCATGCACAGGGAGCAAGCGTCGCGCTTTCCGGTACGCGGGCCGAGGCGCTGGAGGCACTGGCGGCCGAATTGGGCGAGCGCGTCGCGATAACGCCCTGCAACCTCGCGGACAAGGATTCGGTCGAGGCGTTGGTGCCGGCCGCCGAGGAGAAGCTCGGTGGCCTCGACATCCTCGTGAACAATGCCGGGGTGACCAAGGACAACCTCTTCCTGCGCCTGAAGGACGAGGATTGGGACAGCGTCATCGCGATCAATCTGACGGCGGCCTTCCGCCTGTCGCGCGCGGCGGTGAAGTCGATGATGCGCCGGCGCTATGGCCGCATCATCTCGATCGGCTCCGTGGTCGGGACCACCGGCAATCCCGGGCAGGGCAACTATGCCGCCTCCAAGGCCGGGCTGATCGGCATGTCGAAGGCGCTGGCAGCGGAAGTCGCGAGTCGCAACATCACCGTCAACGTCGTCGCTCCGGGCTTCATCGAGTCACCCATGACGCAGGCGCTGAACGACAAGCAGCGCGAGGGCATCCTCTCCGACGTGCCGATGGGGCGTCTTGGTTCGGGCGCCGACATCGCAGCCGCAGTGACCTATCTCGCCAGCACCGAAGCCGGCTACGTGACCGGGCAGACCCTTCACGTCAACGGCGGAATGACAATGATTTGAAGGTTTTACCTCAATTTCTCGACACGTTCCACACTCGCTTGGCCGCTCTCGCCAGCCAAGAACTCGTGTGTTAACTAGCGCCGTCGGGCTGCAATGCAGGGGGCGGGGGACTTGACGGGAACCCGGTTGTTGCGTTTGTGCAGGCTTCGAGTTCCGGCCCGCGGGCACCGTTACGGTGTCGTGGGATTCAGGAGTGACCGTCCCCATATGCGGCGCGATCCAGCGCCGCGTGTTTCAATCGTTAAGGAAAAGACCCATGAGCGATGTCGCCGAGCGCGTGAAGAAGATCGTGGTCGAGCATCTCGGCGTCGAGCCTGAGAAGGTCGTGGATGGCGCCAACTTCATCGAGGATCTCGGGGCGGACAGCCTCGATACGGTCGAGCTCGTGATGGCGTTCGAGGAAGAGTTCGGCGTCGAGATCCCCGACGACGCAGCCGAGACGATCGTCACCGTCGGCGATGCCGTCAAGTTCCTGTCGAAGACCGCCTGATCGACCTTCGGGCCGATCGCCGCAGAAAGCGCCATGGTTTCACAGAGTCTTCCGATGCGACGCGTCGTCGTGACCGGCTTGGGCATGGTGACCCCGCTTGGCTGCGGCGTCGAACCGACCTGGTCTCGCCTCCTCGCCGGCGCCAGTGGCGCCGGCCCCATCACCAGCTTCGACTGCAGTGATCTGCCGGCGCGTATCGCCTGCAGCATTCCGCGCGGCGACGGTTCCGACGGCACCTTCAATCCCGACGATTGGATGGAGCCGAAGGAGCAGCGCAAGGTCGATGACTTCATCGTCTTCGCCATGGCTGCGGCCAAGCAGGCGCTGGCGGACGCCAACTGGAAGCCCGAGAGCTACGAGGACCAGATCGCGACCGGCGTCGCCATAGGCTCCGGCATCGGCGGGCTCGGTGGCATCTATGAAGCCTCGATCCTGCTCAAGGAACGCGGCCCGCGTCGCCTCTCGCCCTTCTTCATTCCGGGCCGGCTGAGCAATCTCGCCGCCGGTTATGTCTCGATCGACCACGGGCTCAAGGGTCCGAATCATGCCGTCGTGACCGCCTGTTCGACCGGCGCGCACGCGATCGGCGACGCCTCGCGCATGATCGCGCTCGGCGATGCCGAGGTGATGGTCGCGGGCGGGGCCGAATCGGCGATCAACCGTCTGGGCATCGCCGGCTTTTGCGCCTGCCGTGCGCTTTCCACGGAATTCAACGACACGCCCGAGAAGGCCTCGCGCCCCTATGACAAGGATCGCGACGGTTTCGTCATGGGCGAGGGCGCCGGCGTCGTCGTGCTCGAGGAGCTCGAGCACGCTCTGGCCCGCGGCGCGCGCATCTATGCCGAGGTCGTGGGCTATGGCCTGTCGGGCGACGCCTATCATATCACCTCGCCGGCCGAGGATGGCGATGGCGCCTATCGCTGCATGTCGATGGCGCTGAAGCGGGCCGGCATCGCCGCCTCCGAACTCGACTACATCAACGCGCACGGCACCTCGACGCAGCTCGGCGACGAGATCGAGTTGCGCGCGGCCGAGCGGCTGCTCGCCAATGCCCCGAACAAGCCCGCGATGTCGTCGACCAAATCGGCGACCGGCCATCTGCTCGGCGCAGCCGGCGCCGTCGAGGCGATCTTCGCGATCCTGGCGATTCGCGACCAGATCGCGCCGCCGACGATCAATCTCGACAACCCTTCCGTCGAGACCGATCTCGATCTCGTGCCGCATGTCGCGCGAAAGCGGAAGATCGATGTCGTGCTGTCGAATTCCTTCGGCTTTGGCGGCACGAACGCCTCGCTCGTGATGCGGCGCTTCACCGAGGGCGCCTAGCGCGCCTTCGGGCAGCGCGCTTTCGCCATAATGTTCAGTAGAGTACGCGACTCCTGCGGGAGCGCGAATTTGCTTTCACAGGTGCCGTGAATCCGGTTCTAATGCGCCCGCAATCCGGTGGGCGACTCCGGTTCGCGGGTCTTTCCGTTTGGCCGGCGAGCCTTGCCGGCCTGCGTGCCGTGATGAAGTCGAAAGTGCGAGCCCTGCAGCCGTGACCCATTCGCCCCGCGTCGCCCCTAAGAGCCCCAGCGAGGCGCTGAAGCCGGTCGCACCGCCGGCGCCTCCGCCGAAGGCTCGCCGCCGTCGCCGCAGCAGCCCCTTCATCGCGATGATGAGCGGGCTCTTTACGGCTGTGCTGGTGGTCGCGGGTCTTGCCGGCGCCGGCATCGCCATGGTCGGCAGCCAGAGCCGGGCGCCGGGGCCGCTCGCGAATGATCGCGTTCTGATCATCCCCAAGGATAGCGGCCTGACCGAGATCGCCGATCTCCTCCAGCGCGAGGGCATGATCGAACACCCCTGGGCCTTCCGGATTTCTGCCTTGGTGAGCGGCAACTGGACCAAGCTCAAGGCCGGCGAGTATCTGTTCAAGGCGCGCGCCAGCCAGGCCGACATCCTCGACATCATCGCCGACGGCAAGGTCGTCGAGCATTCGATCACCGTGCCTGAGGGCCTGACCAGCGAGCAGATCGTGGCGCGGCTGCGCGAGAACGATCTCCTGACGGGTGACATCATCCAGGTGCCGCGCGAAGGCTCGATCCTGCCGGACACATACCGGATTCCGCGCGGCTTCAGCCGTCAGGCCATCATCGACCGCATGACACGCGATCAGCGCGCCGTCCTCGCCCGGGTCTGGGAGCGCAAGCCGGCGGATCTGCCGATCAAGACGCCGCAGGAACTGGTTGTGCTGGCCTCGATCGTCGAGAAGGAGACCGGCCGCGCCGACGAGCGGCCGCGTGTGGCGGGCGTTTTCATCAACCGCCTGAACCGCAAGATGAAGCTCCAGTCCGACCCGACGATCGTCTACGGCATCGTCGGCGGCAAGGGCACGCTCGGCCGCTCGATCATGCGCAACGAGATCACGCAGCCGACCCCCTACAACACCTATGTCATCGACGGCCTGCCGCCGGGCCCGATCGCCAATCCCGGCCGGGCCGCCATGGAGGCGGTGGTCAATCACTCGCGCACCAAGGACCTCTACTTCGTCGCCGACGGCAGCGGCGGCCATGCCTTTGCCGAGACACTCGAACAGCACAACCGCAATGTCGGTCGCTGGCGCCAGATCGAGGCCGTCAGGCGCGAACCCGGCAAGCCGGCGTCGGAAGCTTCCGTCGATAAGGTCGAGCCGCCGCCGGGCCCCGATACGCGTTCGGAAGCACCCGGCCAGCAACCCGCGGTGGGCGAGGCGATCGAGACCTGGCCGGCTCCCGGCAACCGTCGCGCCGGCGCTTCTGCCTCGCAGCAGGGCGCGAGCCTGGCCGGCGGTTCCCGCGCCCGCGCCTTCGACGCCTCGGAGGGCACGGAGCGCGATCCGCTTAAGAACAAGACGTTCGACCTGAATTCGCCGAAGCAAGTTCCCGCGCTGCGGCCCTGAACTGCCAGGCCTACGAGGCACCCAGGTCTTCCCCATCTTCCTGCGGTAGCGCGCCCCCCCTGCGCTTGCTCCGTGATGCCCCCGCCACTACGGTCCCGCCGCGTTGAGGCGGCGGAGACCGGACAGAATGGCCATCGAAAGCATGACGGGCTTTGCCCGCGCCGCAGGCACGGTCGGCATCCACGCCTGGGCCTGGGAAATCCGCAGCGTCAACGGTCGCGGCCTCGACATCCGCGTGCGCGTTCCGCCCGGTTTCGAGGTGCTGGCAGAAGCGGCGCGCAAGCGCCTGACCGGCGCCTTCGCCCGCGGCACGCTCCACGTCAATCTCCAGATCACCAGCGACGCCGGCCCGCCGCGTCCGCGCATCAACGAGGCGGCGCTCGCAGGCCTGCTGCAGGCGATCGCGCGCCTGCCGGCCTCCGAAACGGTGCGCCCGCCCTCCTATGACGGCCTGCTCGGCATCCGAGGCGTCATCGAACTCGCCGAGGAGAGCGAGGATACGCTGACCGTCATCGAGGCGCCGGTCCTCGCCGGGCTGGAATCGGTCGTGCTCGGCCTCAAGGAGGCCCGTGCCAGTGAGGGCCGCGCGCTCGAAGCCGTCCTCTCCGGTCATCTGGAAACCATTGCCCGGCTGACGACGCAGGCCGAGCAGCATCCCGCGCGCGGCGCCGAGGCCATCCGCGAGCGCATCGCGACGCAAGTCGCTGCGTTGCTGGAGGCGAGCCAGGCGCTCGATCCGCAGCGCCTGCATCAGGAAGCGGCACTGCTGGCGGTCAAGGCCGACATCCGCGAGGAGATCGACCGGCTGCATGCCCATGTCGCGGCGCTGCGGCTGCAGCTGGAGCAGGGCGGGCCGATCGGCCGCAAGCTCGATTTCCTGTCGCAGGAGTTCGGCCGCGAGGCTTCGACGCTCTGCGCCAAGGCGGGCGATGCCGGCCTGTCGCGCATCGGCCTCGAACTGCGCACCGTGGTCGACCAGATGCGCGAACAGGTTCAGAATGTGGAGTGAGCGCTGATGGCCGATGTGCTGCGCCCGGCCCGTCGCGGGCTGATCATGATCATGTCCTCGCCCTCGGGAGCGGGGAAGTCGACGCTGACGCGGACACTCTCCAAGTCGCCGAGCGAGACCAATCTCGACCTGTCGATCTCGGTGACGACGCGCGCCAAGCGCCCCTCTGAAATCGAGGGCGTGCATTACCACTTCATCGACCGCGAAACCTTCGAACAGATGCGCGATCGCGATGAACTGCTCGAATGGGCGGAGGTTCACGGCAACGGCTACGGCACGCCGCGCAAGCCCGTCGAGGCCTCGCTGAAGGCCGGCCGCGACGTGCTCTTCGACATCGACTGGCAGGGCACGCAGCAGATCCTGGAGCGGGCCCGCGAGGACGTCGTCTCGATCTTCATCCTGCCACCCTCGATGGCGGAACTGCGTTCGCGGCTGGTGCGCCGCGCCGAGGACGCGCCGGATGTCATCGCCAAGCGCCTGTCCAATGCGCGCGAGGAGATCGCGCGCTGGACCGTCTATGACTACGTCATCGTCAATGACGACCTCGACAAGGCCTATGAGGCCGTCCGCTCGATCCTGGCGGCCGAACGCCTCAAGCGCAGCCGGGCCGTCGGCCTCGGCGAGTTCGTCGAGCAGTTGCTGAACGAGAAGCTGCCCTGAGCCTTCCCGTCAGAGCCTCGCCGCCAGCGTGTTGGCGAGCCTGACGAAGCCCGATACCGGCACCTCTTCCGCACGGGCGGTCGGCGCGAGCCCGGCCGCCTCGATCCAGTCGCCGGGCTCCGCCAGAACCGCCTTCAGGCTCTGCCGCAGCATCTTGCGGCGCTGGCCGAAGGCCGCGAGCGTGATCCGTTCGAGCAGGCGCCGGTCGCAGGGCTCAGGCGTCTGGCGCGGCACGAGTTGCACCACCGCCGAGGTGATCTTGGGTGGCGGCACGAAGGCGCTCCGCGGCACGTCGAACAGGATCTTCGTTTCGCAGCGCCAGTTGCAGAGCACCGCGAGCCGTCCGTAGTCGGCGCGCTGCTCCGGCGTCGCCACGATCCGCTCCGCGACTTCGCGCTGGAACATCAGCGTCAGCGAAGTCCACCAGGGTGGCCAGGCATCCGGGCTGAGCCAGCCGACCAGCAGCGGCGTGCCGATATTATAGGGCAGGTTGGCGACGATCCTGGCCTTGCCGCCGTCGAGGCGGCTGGAGAGGTCGACCGCCAGCGCATCCCCGTCGACGACCTCGAGCCGCCCCGGATAATGCGCCGCGATCTCCTCGAGCGCCGGCAGGCAGCGCCGGTCGCGCTCGATCGCGATGACGCGGCCGGCGCCGTTCGCCAGCAGCGCCCGCGTCAGGCCGCCGGGGCCCGGTCCGATCTCGACCACCGTCTCGCCGTCCAGCGGGCCGGCCGAGCGGGCGATCCGCGAGGTCAGGTTGAGATCGTAGAGGAAATTCTGGCCCAGAGACTTCTGCGCCATCAGCCCGTAGCGCTCGACCACCTCGCGCAGGGGGGGCAGGGTATCGATCTGGCTCATGAATCAGCCCGTGCGTGTTGAGCCACCATGCGCGCGGCCAGTTTCAGGGCCGCGATCAGGCTGTCGGGCCGGGCGATGCCCTTGCCCGCGATGTCGAAGGCGGTGCCATGGTCCGGCGAGGTACGAATGAAGGGCAGGCCGAGCGTGACGTTGACGCCCTCGTCGAAGGCGATCGTCTTGATCGGGATCAGCGCCTGGTCGTGATACATCGCCAGTGCCGCATCATAGCCGGCGCGCGCCCTGGCATGGAACATCGTGTCGGCCGGATAGGGGCCGCTGGCATCGATCCCGAGCGCGCGCAGCGCCGCGACGGCGGGTTGCACGATTGCAGCGTCCTCGCTGCCGAGCGCGCCATTTTCGCCCGCATGCGGGTTGAGGCCGCTGACGGCGAGGCGCGGCGCGGCAATGCCGAAGCTGCGCTTCAGGCTCTCCGCGACGATTCGCCCGGTCTCGACGATCAACTCCGTCGTCAGCAGGTCCGGCACCGCGCGCAGCGGCACATGGATCGTCACCGGCACGACGGCGAGTTCGGCGCACCACAGCATCATCACCGGCAGCGGCGGCGTCCCACCGTCGCCGGCGAGATGAGCGAGATACTCGGTGTGACCGGGATATGCGAAGCCGGCCGCGTAAAGCACTGATTTCGCGATCGGGTTCGTCACCACCGCGCCGGCCTGTCCCTGCCTGACGGCTGTGACGGCTCGCGAGATCGACGCGATCGTGCCCGGCGCGGTCGCTGGGTCCGGATGACCCGGGGCGGCAGTGACCGTCTCGTCGAGCGGAATCACCGGCAAGGCATCGGGGAAATGGCGATGAACCTCGTTCCAGGCGCAGGCGACGAGTGGCACATCCAGTGCGAGCCGGTGCGCCAGGCGCGACAGGTGGTCGATGTCGGCGATGCAGGCAAAAGCCGGCAGGGCGAGGGTATTGCGACGTTGCCAGGCGAGCAGAGTGAGCTCGGGCCCGATGCCGGCCGGATCGCCCTGTGTCAGGGCTAGCGGCGGCGAGGGCATGGCTGCCTCCGCGCGCCTTGGGCTGTCCTTGTCACCATCGTGCCGCCGCCGGGGCCCCGGCTCACTGGCTCGAGGTCACGCCGTCGCCGTTGGACGATGCGCCGCCAAGATTCTGCTGGTAGCTGAGTTCGCCCAGTGTCCGGAGTTCGAGCCGGAACATGACGGTGCGCGTATCCTTTGTCGCGCCGGACTGGCGGTCGGCATAGCTCTGCGAATAGCTCACGTCGAACACCGTGCATTCGTCGGTGTAGTTGATTCCGAACGAGGTCGAGGCGGTCTGGAACAAGCCCGTATCCGTGTATTTCGGGACCGCGACGGTCGAGGGAGAGGCCAGCCAGGCGGCATACTGGGTGGCCCTGACTTCGCGGTCGTACTTGTACTTGTCGAGATCGAACAGGACGCCGGCCCGCAAGCGCCAGTTCGGCGTGACGAGGAGAGAGCCGTTGAGCGAGAGACCCTCACGCCGGCGGGGAATGCCGAGACTGGGCTGGGGCTCGTAGCGGCCGTAACCGACCGAGGCGGTCATGATGCCCGTCGCATAGGTCGCTGCGGCATCGATCCGTTGCGCCTCGAAGGTCGTCTGGTTCAGCCGTGTCGCGCCGGTAAAGAACAAGCCCTGGAAGGGCGAGAACTGGGCGCGGGCGACGATGTCGGAGGTCTTCGTCTCCAGTCCGGAATCGAGGCCGGTATTGACCAGGTCTGGGCTGGCGAAGGAGTTGCGGCCGCCCAGATGATAGGACTGGCCGAGCAGCAGGTTGGCGAAGCCTTCCTTGCCGAAGCGCCCGGTGTAGAGCGCGCCGACATTGGCTCGCGTGCCGCCCTCGACGCGATCATAGCCCGAGAATTTGCCGCTCCACTCGAACAGGTTGTTGGCGTCGAAGACCAGGCTCTGCGCATCTTCGTTGGCGACGCGCAGGCTGTTGGTCTCGTTCGGGCGCGCCACGATCTGCGCCACCGGCTCGATGATATGCGTGCCCCATGAGGTCTTGGCGACGAAGGGGTAGCGATACATCAGGCCGATCGCCGGCATCGCCCGGCCGAAGACCTCGTCCGAGGTGTCCGCGATCGTGGTGACCTTGGAGTTCGGGAAGCCCGTCGTGTCCGGGTTGACCGAGAAGATGTCGGCCCGCAACGAGGCGTAAGGCGTCCACATCTGGCCGAGCGGGTCGATGAAGTTGCGGCGCCAGGATGCCTCGGCGGTGGCCCGCGCGACATTGCCGGCGAGGCCGCGGATCAGGCAGGTGTCCTTCTGATAGACGGCACAGCCGTCATAAAGCGAGTAGCCCGTTCCCGTGCTCGTCGTGCCGCTGATCAGATAGGTGTTCTGCTGCGGTATCTGCTGGAAAGCGGCCGCGTCACGCGTGAGATTGGTGACATTGGCGGTGAAGCTCAGTTCGCCGCCGAGGAAGCTCGGCTTGTGGATGCGCTTGTTGTAGTCGATCACCGGAAGCACGACCGGCTGCTGCTTCTGCCAGTCCGTCGAGGTCAGCGGCTGGAAGTAGTAGCCCCGCATGTCGAACCAGGCGGTCGCGCTCTGCCCGTTGAGATAGGCGGTCGAGATCACTTCCTGGAGATAGGTCGCCGAACTCAGGCCCTCGTTGAGGATCCGGTAGTTCTTGTAGAACCACCGATCCGTCGACATCGAGGCGTTCCAGCCGAACGTCCAGCGCGGGTTGATGAAGAACTTGCCGTTCGACTCCACCGAACCACGGAAATCATCGTCGGCCGCGCCGAGCGGAGCCGCCAGGAAGGCTTCCTTCTCCTGCTGGAAGATGCCCGATGCGCGGATCGTGTAGGAGCCGTTGAGCACGCGGTGACGCCATTCGACCTGGCCGAGCAACCCCTGCCGGCTCAGATAGGTCGGCGTGACCGTCACGTCGTAATTTGGCGCCAGATTGAGAAAATAGGGCAGGCCGATGCCGTAGCCGAGCGGGTTCGTGTTGATGAACTTCGGCGACAGGAAGCCGGATTTCCGTTTCACCGTCGAATCCGGCCCCGACATGTAGGGCAGATAGGCCAGCGGCACGCCGGCGAATTCGAGGCGCGCCTCCTCGTAGTAGATCGTCTGCTCGGCCTTCTTGTGGATGATCCGCGCCGAGCGGACCTGCCATAGCGGCGGCCTCTCGGGGTTGTCCTTGCAGGGCTCGCAAGCGGTGTAGATGCCCTTTTCGAAGATGAAGGTTTCGCCGTCCGTGCGCTCGGCGCGCGGCGCGCTGAAGCGCGTCTTGTCCGGGTTCACGACGCGCAGCGAATCGATGAAGCCGTCGCGGAAATCGTCGGTCAGGTTGAAGCGGTCGCCAGTGATGACGGTGCCGTTCGCCTCGGTGATGCGGGCATTGCCGGTCGCGACGACGCGCTTGCCAGCCTGGTCATAGGTGACCTTGTCGGCTTCGATCGTCCGGCCCTGATAGAGAATCTGCACGTCGCCGACCGCCGACACGGTCTTCTTGTCGTTGTCGTAGACGAGTTCGCGGGCATCGACGACCATCCGCTCCTGCTTTGCGGGCGGGGTCTGGGCGAAGGCGGCCCCGGACGAGGCCAGGGCGTAGGCAAGGCTCGAGGCGAGCGCGGTCGCCGCGGCAAAGCGAGCCATGCGTGTCACGCCGGGCAGCATACGCTCAATCCTAAATTAACCATAGGCACAGTACGTTCTACCCGTCTTCCTGATGGAGGAGGGCCAGAGCACCGAGCATCGCTCCGATGGTCGCGGGCAGCCACGCTGCGACCACTGGGTTGACGATGCCCGACGAGCCGAGCTCCTCCGACAGTTGCGTTGCCACATAGAGCATGAAGCCAGCCGCGACGCCACCTACCACCAGTTTGGTCACCCCACCAAACCTGAAAAATCTTAAGGAAACGGATGCTGCGACCAGCACCATGGCGACGAGCAACAATGGCCGCGCCATGAGCGACTGGTAGCGCAGTTCGTAGCGGGTGGTGTCGAGGCCGGCGCGCCGCGTCCTCTCGATCACGGAAGGCATGGACCAGAACCCGACGGCTTCGGGCGGTGTGAAGCTCTGCCGCATCTGTTCGGGTTCCAGCGTCGTCGCGAAGAGATAGCTCGTGTACGTCTGTGGCTCTTCCACGGCGGAGACGACGCGTGCATCGGTCAGTTCCCAATAGCCCGGGTGGAGCACGGCCTGCCTGGCGTCGATGCGCTCGCTGAAACCGCCGCCTGGCCCGAAGCTGAAGATGGCCACGCGTGAGAGCCCCTCGCCATCGGGCAGCGCTGCTGCGGCTCGGATGATGGCCTGCCCGTCGACGCTGCGCTGCCGCAGCCAGATGTCGGGCGCGCTGCTGGTCTGGGCCGCGCGGACAAACAGCTTGGTCTCCAGCGCGGTCGCCTTGCGCTTCAGATCCGCCGCAACGGGATTGTAGACCAGGATCGAGAATAGCCCGATCGCGGCCGCGACCAGTCCGGCGGGCTGCAGGAACTGCCAGGCGGAGACGCCGACCGAGCGCGCCACCACGAGCTCGAGCTTCCGGCTCAGTGTCAGCAGGGCGAACATGCCGCCGAACAGCACGGCGAAGGGGAAGATCTGCTCGGCGACGCTGGGCACGCGGAAGAGGGCGAGCTGCACGATCAGAGGCGTCGTCGCCGATGGCGAATCGCCGGCGCGGCGCATCAGCTCGACGAAATCGAGCGTGCCGATCAGGAAGAAGAAGGTTCCGAACACGCCCAGGATCGAGCGCGCGAACTGCTTCGTGAGATAGCGTCCGAAGGTCGAGACCAGCAGCATCAAGCGCGCCTGAACCGGGCGGCCAGCCCGGTGAGGGGCACGAGCAGCGGCGCCGTGACCCGGGAAAAGAACGGCCGCAGGCGCTGGCCATACAGGATGACCGCCGTGGCCACGATGATGGCGACGATCGGCAGGACATAGAGCAGCACGGCGGCGAAGGGCGATCTGACGCTCGCCGTCCAGGCCATATAGGCTCCGATTCGGGTCGCCGCGACGATCAGGATCGCGGCCTGGATCGCGAAGGCGCGGCCCTGGCGGGTGGTGCGCGCCTCGCCGATGCAGGCGAAGGCGATCAGCATGAAGGCCATCGGATAGAGCGGCGCGGAAAGGCGGTTGTGCAGCTCGGCCCGGAAGCGCCCTTCCTGCATCTTGTAATAGAATTCGTTCGGGTCCTGGTTGAGGAGCTGCCAGGTCGTGCGTTCGCGCGGCTTGTAGATCACCTTGTCGCCGTCGCCTTCGCCGGCGCCGCCGGTCGGATCGCCGGACAGGGCCGACAGGTTCAGCGCATAGCGCTCGAAGGAGATGATCGAGGTCGTGTCGGTGTTCTTGGTCTCACGCTGGATCGTGCCCTTTTCCAGCATCAGGAAGCTCGAGCCGTCGACCTCGACGGTGCGGCCGCGCTCGGCGATGTAGATCGAGGGCTGGGTCGGGTCGCGCCTGTCCTGCATGAAGATGCCGACCAGCGCATCGCCGGAGCGCTCGCGGTAGTGGAAGGTGACGCCGGAATCGAGCGCGACGAACTGGCCTTCCTTGACGACATTGGCGACGAAATCGGCCCGGATCATCGTGATCAGGTCGCGCAGCATCCGGAAGCCGCTCGGCATCACCGACAGGGACATCCAGCCGACCAGGAGCGAGGTCGCGATCGTCAGCACGATGAAGGGGCGGGTGAGTCGATGCGGCGCCACGCCCGCCGCGTTCATCACGATCAGCTCGGAATCGCTGTTCAGGCGGTTCAGCGTGTAGAGCGTCGCCATGAACAGCGCGACGGGCGCGATGCCGGCGATCAGCGCCGGCAGCGACAGAAGCGTGACGGTGAAGAAGATCAGGACCGTCTGGCCCTTGCCCGTGATCAGATCGACCTCGCGCAGCGCCTGTGTCACCCAGATCACGCTGGTCAGCCCGATCAGCAGGACGATCGACGCGATCGTCGCCATCTTCAGGATATAGCGGTCGAGACGCTGGAGCAGCACGCTGGACTTTCCGATGGGGCAGCGCGGCGGGGGCCGGCGCTGGTGGTTCGCGGAAATCACCCTATGGTATAGGCGCAATCAAGGCGCAAACGGGAATCGTTTGCGGCAGTCTCGTTTCTCCCCGCCAGAAGCCCCCTCGCAACATCGTGAGCCGAATATGTCGCAGCGCCTGAAGCTCGAGATCAAAGCCCTCAACGCGATCGGGGGCCAGGACCTCGTGATCCTTTTGTCCGACACGCTGGCGCCGCCCAAGGCGGCCGAGGAGTGGCTGGGCGAGGGCGCCCATGCGCTGCTCGCGCGCGCCGCGGCGGCCGAGCGCTTCAAGGGCAAGGCGCTTTCCGGCCTGACCCTGCTCGCCCCGGACGGCGCCGGCTATGAGCGGCTGATCGCCGTCGGCGTAGGCCCCGAGTCGGAACGCGGCACGCTCGATTTCGCCAAGCTGGGCGGCGCTATTGCGGGACGCCTCGGCCATGGCCGCAGCGCCGACTTGATTCTGGCGCTGCCGGAGGGGCCGCTCAGTGCCGATGATGCGGCCGAGATCGCGCTCGGCATGCGACTGCGCTCCTATGTGTTCGACGAGTACAAGACCAAGAGCAAGAAGCCCGAGGAGGCCGAGCCGATCACGGTGACGCTGCGCGCCGGCGATCCCTCGCTGGTCAAGAAGACCATGAAGTCGCGCGACGCCGTCGCAGCCGGCGTCGAACTCGCGCGCAATCTCGTCAACGAGCCGCCGAACGTGCTGCATCCCGAGGAATTCGCCGACCGGGCCGCCAAGCTCGAGAAACTCGGCGTCGAGGTCGAGATCCTCGACGAGAAGGCGCTGAAGAAGATCGGCATGCGCGCCTTGCTCGGCGTCGGCCAGGGCTCGCGGCGCGAAAGCCGCGTCGCGATCATGCGCTGGAACGGCGCCAAGAGCGGCGTCCAGCCGATCGCCTTCGTCGGTAAGGGCGTGACCTTCGACACCGGCGGCATCTCGCTGAAGCCCGGCGCCGGCATGGAGGACATGAAGGGCGACATGGCGGGTGCCGCCTGCGTCGTGGGCCTGATGCACGCGCTCGCAGCCCGCAAGGCGAAGGTCAACGCCATCGGCATCATCGGCCTCGTCGAGAACATGCCTGATGGAAACGCCCAGCGCCCCGGCGACATCGTCACCTCGCTGTCGGGCCAGACCATCGAGATCATCAACACCGACGCGGAAGGGCGGCTCGTTCTCGCCGACGTGCTCTGGTACACGCAGGAGCAGTTCAAGCCGCAGTTCATGATCAACCTGGCGACTCTGACCGGCGCGATCCTGGTCGCGCTGGCGCAGGAGCATGCCGGCCTGTTCTCCAACAGCGACGAACTCGCCGAGCGGCTTTCGGCCGCCGGCAAGGCGACCGGCGAGAAGGTCTGGCGCATGCCGCTCGACAAGGCCTACGACAAGATGATCGACTCGAAGTTCGCCGACATGAAGAACGCCGCCGGCCGCCATGGCGGCTCGATCACCGCCGCCCAGTTCCTCCAGCGCCATGTCAATGACTGCCCTTGGGTTCATCTCGATATCGCCGGCACCGGCATGGGCTCGCCGAACTCCGAGACCAATCGCTCCTGGGGCTCGGGCTGGGGCGTGCGCCTGCTCGACCGGCTGGTCGCGGAGCATTACGAGAGCTGATTCGATCTCGCAGGACCGATTCGCAAACCGCTGTGACGAAAAGGCTTTCGATGGCCGAAATCCTGTTCTTCCATCTCCAGTCGCGCCCGCTCGAACAGGTGCTGCCGACGATCCTCGACCGCGCCCTGTCGCGCGGGCAGAAGGTCGTGGTGGAGGTGTCGAGCCAGGAGCGGCTGAGCGCGGTCGACGACCATCTCTGGACCTATTCCGACGAGAGTTTCCTGCCCCATGTCACGGCAATGGAGGCGGATGCCGCCAGCAACCCCGTGGTCCTGACGACCCATGCGCATAATCCCAACGCGGCCCAGGTCCGGATATGCGCCGAGGGCGTCCGTATTCCCGACTCAATGCAGGACTATGAGCGCGTCGTTCTGATATTCGACGGTGACGACCCCGACGCGCTGGCTGCGGCGCGCGAGGATTGGAAGAAGGCCAGGGCCTCAGGGCAAGCTGCCAGTTACTGGCAGCAGGACGACACCGGCCGCTGGGAGAAAAAAGCGTGAGACTGCCTGTTCTGCTCCTCTGCACCGCCGCGCTCGGCGGCTGCTCCGTCGATATGGGCGGCTTCGCCTTTACCTCCGAGACGCGTGGCTCCCAGACGACGATGACCACGAGCAGCATCTCTGCCCGCGCCTCGACGCAGGAGGCGACCCTGATGCCCGACGGCGAATGCAGCGCCGGCGTCTCGCTCGACCCCTCGACCCGCCCGCTGCCGCCTTCGATCGCCGAGGGCATCACCGAATGCGAACTGGTGAAGCTGAAAGGTGCGAAGCCGACCGACGTGCTGATCGGCGAGAGCGGCAAGGGCCAGCGCGAGACGCAGGTGCTCTACGCCGAGCCGGGCGGGCGCGAGATCTACATGTTCACCGACAACCGGCTGAGCCGGATCGTGAAGCCGGGGCAAGGGTGAACTGGCTGGCTGGGCCCGAAAAGGACCTCCTGAGTCCCGCATCGGATCCCTCTCTCATGGCCCAAGCAGGAGCCGATCGTGACCGAGCGCTTTGAACGTCACCGCCAGCCTTGGACGGGCGAGGAACTCGACAAGCTTAAGCTGCTCGCCAAGAAGGGCATGGCGCTGAAGGCGATCGCGAAGGCGCTGACACGTAGCGAGGAATCGATCAAGGACCGCGCCAAACTCGACGGCATTGGGATCGCCAAGCTGCGATAGGCTCGCTTACGCGCTCTCCAATTCCTCGCTCAGTCCGAGCCACTCTTCCTCCGCGGCCTCCAGCGCCTCGGCCAGTTCCGCCCGCTGGCGCGACAGGATGCGCGCCTTCTCCGGATCGCGGGCGAAGGCCGCCCCGTTGCCGAGCACGCCGTCGACCTTTTCGATCAGCCCGGTCAGCTTGGCGATCTTGGCCTCGGCGAGATTGAGCTTCTGCCGCAGCGGCCCCTGGGCGACGCGCTTCGCCGCCGCGCCCTTGCGCTCATCCGCCTTGCCATTGGTGGCAGCCGCCTCCGGCGCCGCCTTCTCGCGCTTGGCAGCCTTGGCCCCGCCGAGCACGAGGCTGCGGTAATCCTCCATGTCGCCGTCGAAATTCTTCACAGTGCCGTCGCCGACGATCCAGAGCCGGTCGGCGCAGGATTCGATCAGGAAGCGGTCATGGCTGACGAGGATCACGGCGCCGGGGTAGTCGTTGATCGCGTTGACCAGCGCGGTGCGGCTGTCGATGTCGAGATGGTTCGTCGGCTCGTCGAGGATCAGCAGGTGAGGGCCGCCGAAGGCGGCGAGCCCGAGCATCAGCCGGGCCTTCTCGCCACCCGACAGGTTCTTGACCGGCGTCTCGGCCTTGGCTGCCGGAAAGCCGATCTGCGCCGCCTTGGAGCGCACCTTGGCCTCGGGCGCGTCGGGCATCAGGTCGCGCAAATGCGCGACCGGCGTGTCCTCCATGCGCAGTTCGTCGAGCTGGTGCTGGGCGAAATAGGCCGTCTCCAGCTTGGACGAGCGGCGGATTTCGCCGGATAGCGGTGCGAGCCTGCCGCCGATCAGCTTGCAGAAGGTCGATTTGCCGTTGCCGTTCGAGCCGAGCAGGGCGATGCGGTCGTCCGGCAGCAGCGTCAGGTTGAGCTTCGACAGCACCTTGCGCTCGCCATAGCCCGCGCTGGCGTCGTTCAGCACGATCATCGGCGGCGCCAGCGGTCGCTCCGGGCCGGGCAGGCTGAACGGCTGCACGTCGCGGTCGACGATGCTCGCGATCGATTCCATCTTCTCCAGCCGCTTGACGCGCGACTGCGCCTGCCGCGCCTTCGAGGCCTTGGCCTTGAAGCGGTCGACGAAGGCCTGGAGATGCTTGCGCTCGGCGTCCTGCTTCTCCTTGGCCTTGGAGAGCTGCATCTGCTTTTCGGCGCGCTGCTTTGCGAAGGAGGTGTAGCCGCCGCGATAGATCGTCAGCTTGCCCTGGTCGAGATGCAGGATGTGGTCGACGCAGGTGTCGAGCAGTTCGCGATCGTGGCTGACGACGAGGACGGTGTGCGGATAGCGCTCCAGATAGTCGTAGAGCCAGAGCGTACCTTCGAGATCGAGATAGTTCGTCGGCTCGTCGAGCAGCAGCAGGTCGGGTTCGGAGAACAGCACCGCCGCCAGCGCAACGCGCATGCGCCAGCCGCCGGAGAAGTCGGAGCAGGGCCGCTGCTGGGCCTCCTCATTGAAGCCCAGCCCGTGCAGCACGGTCGCTGCTCGTGCCGGCGCGGAGTGGGCGTTGATGTCGGCGAGCCGCGTCTCGATCTCGGCGATCCGGTGCGGGTCGGTCGCGGTTTCGGATTCCGCGATCAGTGCAGCGCGCTCGGTGTCGGCTGCTAGGACGACTTCGATCAGCGATTCAGGCCCGCCCGGCGCTTCCTGCGCGACGCCGCCGATGCGTCGGCCCTTCGGCAGGCTGATATTGCCGCCCTCCGGCGAGAGGTCGCCGGTGATCATCCGGAACAGCGTCGTCTTGCCCGTGCCGTTGCGGCCGACGAGGCCGACGCGCGAGCCGTCCGGCAGCGAGGCGCTGGCATGGTCGAGCAGCAATCTCTCGCCGAGACGGTAGGTGATGTCGTTGATCGTGAGCATGGCCGGCGTTTTGGCGTGAAGCCCAAAGGAAGGCAATCACGAAACCGCAGGAAATCCGGATCACGCTTTCGCCACGATCTCGCCTTTTCGCGGCCCTTGCGCGCCATCACGCAGGGTAAGTCAAGCATTCTTGATTCGGTGGGGAAATGATGCTGTTCGATTTGAATGCATTCGGCCGGCGCCGGCGTTCGGTTGCGGCCTCGATTCTGGTGTTTCTGTCGGTCGTCCTCGGCAGTGCCCTTGCGCTCCTGTCCCTGGTGCCTCTCTCCTGACCTGAGGACTTCAAGCAAATTTAACCTCGTTCGGTTCTATTCGGCGCGCAGCCTGAGCTGCCGCCGAATCCGGAGTTCCGGACCTTGCTGAGCCTGAGAATCAGACTTCCTGCCGCCATGCTTCTGCTGGCCTGCCTGGCCGTGCTTGCCGTCGGGCTGTCGGGCTATCGGGCTGTGACGGTCTGGGCCGACGAGGCCGTGCGGGAGCGGCTGGGCGTCGTCGCAGAGGGGCGCGCCAAGGCGCTCGAGCGGCGCTGGCAGCGGCTTGGCGCGGAGCTCTCCGTCCAGGCCCGCAGTGCACATCTGGTATCCTCGCTCGACGAGATCCGGGGCTGGATGGAGCTTCCGGACGAGCGCGCTGCTATCCTCAGATACTTTCAGGCGGATGGCGCCTTCGATCGCTTCGAGCGCATGCAGCGCACCGGCGCAGGGCAAAGGCATGGTTATCTCCGGCGCCACGAGGAGGTTCACGACACCTATCTCGCGGCGCTGCAGCAGTTCGACTATGCCGACATCTACCTCGTCTCGCCGAAGGGGCGGGTGGTCTACAGCGTCACCAAGGGGCCTGAATTCGGCCGCTTGCTGAGCGAGTCCGATCTGGCCGAAACCGGGCTGGCCAAGGCCGTTGCGGCGGCGGCGACGATGGTCGGCGACGATGCGTCGACCCTCGATTTCGCTCCCTATGACGCGGTCGGCGGCGAGCCTCGCGCCTTCCTGGCGCAGCGCTTCTACAACCCGGCCTCGCGAGAGGCGATCGGCACGATGGTCATTTCCGTCAGCACGGCCTTCATCGACAATGCGCTGCTGGCGATCGCGGGCACGTCCCATGGCATCGCGACCTATGTCGTCGGCACCGATGGCTTCATGCGCTCGGATCCGGCGGCTCGGCGGTCTGGAGAGGCGCCGGCCGTCACGCTCGATCAGGGACGGCTGAAAGCTGGCGATGCGCTCATCAAGCTCACCAGCCGTGACGGCGAGCCGCTGGTCGCCACCGGCCGCGAGATTCAGGTCGGCGACGCGACCTGGTTGCTCTGGCTGACCGAGAAGGAAAGCGAAGCCTTCGCCGTCGTCGACAAGCTCGACCGGGCCATCCTCGTCGGCGGGCTGACGGTTCTCGGGCCGCTGCTTCTGATCGCGCTGTTGCTCGGCCTCTCGGTGGCCCGGCCGATCGGCGGCCTGGCGAAAGCCCTGGCCGGCATCGCGGCGGGCCGCACCGACCAGCCCATTCCCGGCGAGAAGCGGCGTGACGAAATCGGCGCCATCGCTGCGGCTGTCGGGAAGATCCGCGCCAACATGCTGCGCGACGAGGCCGAACGCCTGCGCGAGCGGGAGGAGCGCGAGGACGAAGCTGACATCCAGCGCAGGCTTCTGCTCGCCGACCTCGCCAGCGATCTCGAGCGCTCCGTTCTCGGCGTGACCTCGGCTGTTTCCGCTGCGGCCGAGCAGCTCAGCGTCACCGCCGGGGAGCTTTCCGGCGGCGCCAGCCAGACGCAGGAGAATGCCGGCACCGTCCACAGTTCGGCGTCGCGCGCCGTCGCGAGCATCCGCTCGATCGAGAGTGCTGCGCAGGAATTGCGGCTGGCGATCGATCAACTCGACGACGACGTCCAGTCCTCCGATCGTTCGGCCCGTTCGGCCAAGGATCACGCCGACGATATGGGCGGCGTGGTCGATCAGCTTGCCGCCGGCGCGGCCCGCGTCTCGGACGTCATCGGGCTGATCTCCGACATCGCCGCCCAGACCAATCTGCTTGCGCTCAATGCCACCATCGAGGCCGCCCGCGCCGGAGATGCGGGGCGCGGCTTTGCCGTCGTCGCCTCGGAGGTGAAGGGCCTGTCCGGCCAGACAGCGCGCGCGATCGACGACATCTCGCGCCAGATCGCTGGGATGAACGAGGCGACGACGGCGACCGTCGAGGCGATCTCCGGCATCCGCGACATGATCGGCAGCTTGAGCGAGGCGGTCCGGCGCTCGGCCGAGACGATGCGCCGCCAGCACGGCGTGACCCATGCGATCGTCGAGGATGTCGCTCGCGCGACCGGCGAGTTCAGCCGCATCGGCGAGGCGACGAGCCTCGTCTCGGCCGCCTCGCAGGAGACCTCCGATGCCGCGGCGGCCGTGTCGCGCGCATCGATCGAACTGACGGGACTCGCCCATTCCCTGAAATCGCGCGTCGCCGCCTTCATCGTGCAGGTCCGCGCCGCCTGATTACCGCTCCTTTATCCTTGGTCTCGGCCTCGCTTGTCGCGCGCCAAGCGAGCAGCTAACGCTTGAATCATGACACGCACCGCCTTCTACACCGGCTCCTTCGACCCCGTCACGAACGGCCATGCCGACGTCATCGCCGGTGCCGCCAGGCTCTGTGACCGCCTCGTGCTCGCCATCGGCGTCCATCCCGGCAAGACGCCGCTTTTGAGTGCCGAGCGTCGCGCCGAGCTTCTGCGCGAGGTCGCGACGCCCTTGCTGGCCGCCACGGGCGCGACCCTGGATGTTGTGACCTTCGACGATCTGGCGGTGGATGCCGCGCGCCGGGCGGGAGCGACCATCATCGTCCGCGGCCTGCGCGATGGCTCGGACCTGGACTACGAGATGCAGATGGCCGGCATGAACGCCGTCATGGCGCCCGACATCCAGACCGTCTTCCTGCCGGCCTCCGGCACGGTGCGCCATATCACCGCGACGCTCGTCCGGCAGATCGCCGCGATGGGCGGCGATGTCGCGCCTTTCGTCCCTGCAGCCGTGCTGTCGGCGCTGAAGGAGCGTTTCGCGCAGCGCTGAGGCGGTGGCGGTGCTTCTGCGCCGGCTTCATCTGCATCACGCGGATTTTGGTTTGCATTTTGCGCAGAGCGATGGTGTCTCTGGGGTCAAGTGACTCGGTGCGCCATCCGCAGCGCGCCGCCCCCCATCCGAGTTTGTCATATGCGCCTCTCCCGCTATTTCCTGCCGATCCTGCGCGACACGCCCAAGGAGGCCGAGATCGTCTCGCACCGGCTGATGCTGCGCGCCGGCATGATCCGCCAGCAATCGGCCGGCATCTATTCCTGGCTGCCGCTGGGCCTGCGCGTCCTCAACAAGATCAGCGCCGTGGTGCGCGAGGAGCAGGATCGTTCGGGCGCCGTCGAGATCCTGATGCCGACGATCCAGTCCGCCGATCTCTGGCGCGAGAGCGGGCGCTACGACGCCTATGGCAAGGAGATGCTGCGCATCAAGGACCGGCACGACCGCGAGATGCTGTACGGGCCGACCAATGAGGAGATGGTCACCGACATCTTCCGGTCCTATGTGAAGTCCTACAAGGACTTGCCGCTGAATCTCTATCATATCCAGTGGAAGTTCCGCGACGAGGTCCGCCCCCGTTTCGGCGTCATGCGTGGCCGCGAGTTCCTGATGAAGGACGCCTATTCCTTCGATATCGACCAGGACGCCGCCCGCCACGCCTATAACCGCATGTTCACGGCCTATCTGCGCACCTTCGCCCGGCTCGGCCTGAAGGCGATCCCGATGCGCGCCGACACCGGCCCGATCGGCGGCGACCTCAGCCACGAATTCATCGTGCTGGCCTCCACCGGCGAGAGCGAGGTCTTCTGCCACAAGGACTATCTCGACTTCGAGACGCCGGCCGCCGACACCGATTTCGACAGCGTCGAGGGGCTGAAGGGCATCGTCGACAAGTGGACGAGCCTCTACGCGGCGACCGAGGAGATGCACGACAAGGCGGCCTATGACGCGATCCCCGCCGATAGCCAGCTCTCGGCCCGCGGCATCGAGGTCGGCCACATCTTCTATTTCGGCACCAAATATTCCGAGCCGATGGGCGCGACCGTCCAGGGCCCCGATGGCCAGAACCTGCCCGTCCATATGGGCTCCTACGGGATCGGCCCGAGCCGCCTCGTGGCTGCGCTGATCGAGGCCGGCCATGACGACGCCGGCATCGTCTGGCCCGACGAGATCGCGCCTTTCGACGTCGCCGTGCTCAACCTCAAGGCCGGGGACGCAGCGACGGACGGCGCCTGCGAACAGCTCTACAAGGCGCTGCTCGCCAAGGGCTACGACGCGCTCTACGACGACACCAATGAACGCCCCGGCGGCAAGTTCGCCACCGCCGACCTGATCGGCGTGCCCTGGCAGATCATCGTCGGCCCGAAGGGGCTGGCCGAGGGCAAGGTCGAGATCAAGCGCCGCACCAGCGGCGAGCGTGAACTGGTCTCGCTGGAGGCCGCGCTCGATCGGTTCAAGGGCAAGGCGGCGTGAGCATCGCAGCCGCCACGGAAGATCAGAACGAGGCCCCGACCGGCACACGCCCCTTCGCGGGCTTCGAATGGCTGCTGGCCGGGCGCTACCTGCGCACCCGCCGGCGCGAGGGCTTCGTCTCGGTCATCGCAGGCTTCTCCTTTCTCGGCATCCTGCTCGGCGTCGCCACGCTGATCATCGTGATGTCGGTGATGAACGGCTTCCGCAAGGAGCTGCTGGAGAAGATCGTCGGCGTGAACGGCCACATCTTCGCGACGCCGATCGATCGTCCGCTGGATGATTATGACGTCGTCTCGATGCGGCTCAGGGCGATCCCGGGCGTCAAGCTGGCCATCCCGCTGGTGGAGGGGCAGGCGCTGGCCTCCTCGCAGACCGGCAATGGCGGCGTGCTCGTGCGCGGCATCCGCGAGGCCGACATCAAGGCGATCCCCTTTGTCGGCGGCAATGTCCGGCGCGGCACGCTCGACGGCTTCGATACGGCGGGCGGCGTCGCCATAGGCAAGCGGCTGGCGGATTCGCTCGGCCTCCAGGCGGGCGATTCCATCAACATCATCTCGCCCAAGGGGGCCGCGACGCCCTTCGGCACGGCGCCGCGCATCAAGGCCTATCCGATCCAGGCGATCTTCGAGATCGGCATGACCGAGTTCGACGCCTCCTTCGTCTTCATGCCGCTGACCGAGGCGCAGGCCTATTTCAACCGCGAAGGCGACGTGAACGTCATCGAGATCTTCGTCGACGATCCCGACCGGACGCAAGGCGTGCGCGACGCGATCGAGGCCGATGCGCCACGTCCGCTCGTCCTCTCCGACTGGCGCCAGCGCAACCGCAGCTTCTTCAACGCGCTGGAAGTCGAGCGCAACGTCATGTTCATCATCCTGACCCTCATCGTGCTGGTGGCGGCGCTGAACATTGTCTCCGGCCTGATCATGCTGGTGAAGGACAAGACCGAGGACATCGCGATCATGCGGACGATGGGGGCGACCCGCGGCACGGTGCTGCGCGTCTTCCTGATCACGGGCGCAGCGATCGGCGTCTTCGGCACGCTTGGCGGGCTCGCCCTCGGCATTGTCTTCTCGAAGAACATCAAGGCGATCATGGCGGCGCTGAACTGGATCACCGGCGCCAATCTCTGGGACCCGACCGTGCGCTTCCTGAGCGACATCCCTTCGGTGATCGACTGGGGCGAGGTGACGAGCGTCGTCACCATGGCCCTCGTCCTGTCGCTGCTGGCGACCCTCTATCCGGCCTGGAAGGCGGCGCGGCTCGACCCCGTCCAGGCTCTCAGGATGGGGTGAGGCTCATGGCCGGCACGATGCAACGAGAGACCCCGACGCTCTTCCTCTCCCAGGTCGAGCGCCATTACCCGCAAAGCGATGCCCCGCTCGAAGTCCTGCGCAAGGCCGATTTCGCGCTCTGGCCCGGCGAACTCGTCGCGCTCGTGGCGCCTAGTGGCACCGGCAAGTCGACCCTGCTGCATGTCGCCGGCCTGCTGGAGAAGCCGGATGGCGGCGAGGTCTTCGTCGGTGGCCTGCCGACCACGAAGCTCGACGACAAGGGCCGCACCCGTCTGCGCCGCACCGAGATCGGCTTCGTCTACCAGTTCCATCACCTGCTGCCGGAATTCACCGCGCTGGAGAACGTCGTGCTGCCGCAGCGCATCCGCGGTCTCGGCAAGGAGCTGGCGCAGGAGCGGGCGGCCGAACTCCTGACCTTCCTCGGCCTCGGCGAGCGGCTCGACCATCTCCCGAGCGAGCTCTCGGGCGGCGAGCAGCAGCGTGTCGCGATCGGCCGTGCGGTCGCCAACACGCCGCGGCTGCTGCTGGCCGACGAGCCGACCGGCAATCTCGATCCGCACACCTCGCTGCACGTCTTCCAAACGCTGGTCGCGCTGGCGCGCGCTTCGGGGTTGGCCGCGCTGATCGCGACCCACAACCTCGATCTCGCACGCCGGATGGACCGCCAGGTCACGATCCGCGACGGGCTGGTGGTGCCGCTCTAGGCGGCCCCCGGCCGCTTGACGGCGAAGTCGATTCAGAGATCGTTAACCGCTGCGGCCATGCACCCTCGGCAATTGACGCAGGGGTATTGACGAGAACAAAACATGAATTAATTTGGACATATCGGAAACACGAGGAGGTCATCATGACCGTAGCGCGTAAATTGGCGGCCGGTATCGCGGAGATTGCATCGCTCGGGCTGTTCCTCGGCATGGTCTGGGTCTGGGCCGCGCTCCTGTCCGGGCCCAACATCTGACCATCCACAATGTCAGGCTTCGTCAGCATGGACGCGAACTGCCGTCGCGCCCCATAAGAGGCGCTGAGGGCGGCCTGCGAGTCGCGAGAGGCAGCGTGGGGCGGATGATGGCGGGAGAACCGGGCGACACACGCGTCCTTTCCGAGGTCGGCTTCGTCCATCTCCATGTCCATTCGAGCTATTCGCTGCTCGAAGGCGCCATGAATGTCGGCACGATCGCCAAGATGGCCGCTGCGGACGGCCAGCCGGCATTGGCGCTGACCGACACCAACAACCTGTTCGGCGCGCTCGAATTCTCCGAGAAGCTGGTCGGGTCCGGCATCCAGCCGATTGCGGGCGTCCAGCTCTCCGTCGATTTCGCCGATGAGGCCGAGGGGGGGCGCAAGCCCATCCAGCAGGTGCTGCCGCATCTCGTCCTGCTCGCGATGAACGAGGCCGGCTACGGCAATCTGATGAAGCTCGTCACCGAGGCCGCGATCGCCAGCGGCGGCTCCGGACAGCCGGTTTCGAACCTGGAGCGGCTCGCCTCCCACAATGAGGGCCTGATCGCGCTGACCGGCGGCCATGGCGGGCCGGTCGATCTGTCCCTGCGCAACGGCCAGATCCCGCAGGCGAACGCCCGGCTCGCTGCGCTGTCGCAGATCTTCGGCGACCGGCTCTATGTCGAGGTCCAGCGCCATGGCGGCGATGGCGAAACGGCGGTCGAGGCGCATCTGCTGCGGCTCGCCTACGAGGCGGACCTCCCGATCGTCGCCACCAACGAGCCCTTCTTCGCCAAGCCCGCCGACTACGATGCCCATGACGCACTGCTCGCCGTCGCCTCCGGCCGGCTCGTCTCGGACGGCGAGCGTCGGCGGGTGACCCCGGAGCACTACTTCGCCAGTCGCGCCGAGATGAAGCGGCGCTTTTCCGACCTGCCCGAGGCCCTGTCGGCCACGGTCGAGATCGCGATGCGCTGTCATTGGCGTGTCGGCAAGCGCAATCCGATCCTGCCGCGCTTCGGCGAGGAAGGCCGGGATGAGGCGGACGAATTGGCGGCCCAGGCTCGCGCCGGTCTCGGCGCGCGACTCGCCAAGCATGGTCCGGCCGAGGGCTACCAGGTCGAGGATTACGAGAAGCGGCTCGATTTCGAGCTGTCGATCATCACTCGGATGAAGTTCCCGGGCTATTTCCTGATCGTCGCCGACTTCATCAAATGGGCCAAGGACCATGACATCCCCGTCGGGCCGGGCCGCGGTTCGGGCGCGGGCTCGCTGGTCGCCTATGCGCTGACGATCACCGACGTCGACCCGCTGCGCTTCGGCCTGCTGTTCGAGCGCTTCCTCAATCCGGATCGCGTCTCGATGCCGGACTTCGACATCGACTTCTGCCAGAACCGGCGTGAAGAGGTGATCGACTACGTCAAGCGCCATTACGGCGAGGAGCGCGTCGCGCAGATCATCACCTTCGGCACGCTTCTGGCGCGCGGCGTGCTGCGGGACGTCGGCCGCGTGCTGGAGATGCCCTATGGCCAGGTCGACCGCCTGACCAAGCTGGTGCCGCAGAATCCGGCCAAGCCGATCTCGCTGAAGGATGCGATCGAGGGCGAGCCGAAGCTGCAGGCCGCCGCCGAGGAGGAGCCCGTCGTCGCGCGCCTGCTCGAGATCGGCCAGAAGCTCGAAGGCCTGCACCGCCACGCCTCGACCCACGCCGCCGGCGTCGTCATCGGCGACCGGCCGCTCGAACAGCTCGTCGCGCTGTCCGTCGATCCGCGCACCGGCATGCGCGTCACCCAGTTCAACATGAAATGGGTCGAGCAGGCCGGCCTCGTGAAGTTCGATTTCCTCGGCCTCAAGACGCTGACGACGCTGACCACGGCGGTGAAGCTGATCGCTCAGCGCAACGTCGCGATCGATCTCGCCAGCCTGCCCTTCGACGATCCGCCGACCTACGCCATGCTGGCGCGGGGCGAGACGGTCGGCGTGTTCCAGGTGGAATCGGCGGGCATGCGCAAGGCGCTGGTCGAGATGAAGGCCGACCGCATCGAGGACCTGATCGCGCTCGTCGCGCTCTACCGGCCGGGCCCGATGGACAACATCCCGACCTATTGCCGCCGCAAGCTCGGGCTGGAGGAGCCGACCTATCTCCACCCCGGCATGGAGCCATTCCTGTCGGAGACGCATGGCATCATCGTCTATCAGGAACAGGTGATGCAGGTCGCGCAGGCGCTCTCGGGCTATTCGCTCGGCGAGGCCGACCTGCTGCGCCGCGCCATGGGCAAGAAGATCAAGGCGGAGATGGACGCCCAGTGCGACCGCTTTGTGAAGGGCGCCATCGACGGCGGTATCAAGAAGGATACGGCCTCCGAAATCTTCGATCTGCTGGCGAAATTCGCCGATTACGGCTTCAACAAGAGCCACGCTGCCGCCTATGCCGTCGTCGCCTTCCAGACCGCCTATCTCAAGGCGAATTACCCGGTCGAGTTCCTGGCGGCGTCGATGACGCTCGACATGGGCAACACCGACAAGCTTTCGGAGTTCCGCCGCGATGCCGAACGCCTCGGCATCAAGGTCGAGCGGCCGGCGATCAATCATTCCGGCGTCGAGTTCGACGTCGCGGAGGGCAAGATCTTCTACGCGCTGGGCGCGATCAAGGGCGTCGGCCGGGCGGCGGTGGAGGCCCTCGTCTCGGCCCGCCAGGCGGCCGGCCCGTTCCGCGATCTGGCTGATCTCGCACGCCGCATCGACACCAGGTTGGTCAATCGCCGCACGCTCGAAGCCCTGATCGCGGCGGGCGCGCTCGATGAGCTGGAAGGCGAACGCGCGCGCGCCATCGCTGCGATCGACGGCATGCTGGCCCTCTCCAACCGCACCCGCGACGAGGCGACAGCCGGCCAGTTCGATCTGCTGGGCGGCGGCCTGATCCAGGAAGCCTTCCGCATCCCGGCGGTCGAGCCCTGGGCGCCGGCGGAGAAGCTCAAGCGCGAGCACGAGGCCGTCGGCTTCTTCCTCTCCGGCCATCCGCTCGACGATTACGAGCATGTTCTGAAGCGCCTGCGCGTGCAGCGTTACGCCGATTTCGCCCAGACTGTCCGCGCCAACGGCACGGGCGTCGGCAAGGTCGCGGTCTCCGTCATCGACAAGTCGGAACGGCGGACCAAGTCCGGCTCCAAGATGGGCATCGTCAACCTGTCCGATCCGAGCGGCCAGTTCGAGGCCGTGCTGTTCTCGGAAGGCCTGCAGCGCCATCGCGACCTGCTCGAGCCGGGCAGGGCGCTGGTGCTGCGCCTGTCGGCCGTGCTCGACGGCGAGGAGGTGCGCCCGCGCATCGAGGATGTCGAGGTCCTCGACGATCTCGCTTCCCGCCAGAAGCAGGACCTGCTGATCTATCTGCGCGACGAGAAGGCGGTGCCTTCGATCGCCGAGCGCATTCGCCCGCGCGAGGCCATGCGCGCCGAGGGCAAGGTCTCGATCGTGATGATTCTGGATGACGGGGCGCAGGAGGTCGAGATCGAGTTGCCGGGCAAGTTCCCGGTCAACCAGCAGATCGCCAACGCGGTGCGGGCGGCGCCGGGCGTCGTCAGTGTCGAGATGCGGTAGGCGTCAGGCTTTGCGGCGGGCATGGATGTTGCCTTGCAGGATGCGCGTTGCTGAAGCACGGTAGAGCCGGTGGGAGGCGGGCCATGGCAGGGCGGTTCGAGATCGACAGGCGCGGATTGATCGCAGGAGCGACGATCCTCGCTGCAACGGCTGCTTCGCAGGCCGGCAAGGCACAGGAGAAGCCCGTGATCGACGAGCGCACCGTCCTCATCGTCGTCGATGTCCAGAATGATTTCTGCCCGGGCGGCAGCCTCGCCGTCACGAAGGGCGACGAGGTCGTGCCGGTCATCAACGCGCTGGGCAAGCGCTTCTCCAACATCTTGCTGACGCAGGACTGGCACACCTCTGGCCATGCATCCTTCGCTTCGAGCCATCCTGGCAAGAAGCCCTTCGAGACCGTCCAGATGCCGTATGGCCCGCAGGTGCTCTGGCCGGATCATTGCGTGCAGGGCACGAAGGGCGCTGAGTTCCGGGCCGATCTCGATCTGCCGCAGGCACAGACCATCATCCGCAAGGGATACCGTCGCGATATCGACAGCTATTCCGGTTTCGTCGAGGCCGACCGCAGGACCCCGACGGGGCTGACCGGCTATCTCCGCGAGCGCGGCATCCTGCGGGCGGTCGTCGTCGGCCTGGCGACAGATTTCTGCGTCAGTTGGACGGCGCAGGATGCGGCGAAGGCCGGCTTCGAAACCTTCGTCGTGGAGGAGGCCTGCCGCGCCATCGATCTCGACGGCTCGCTTGCGAGGGCCTGGGCCGAGATGGCCGAGAACGACGTGTCGCGGATCAAGGTAAGCGATCTGCCTGGCTGAGGCGCAAGCTCTTGTCGCGTTCGCAGCGCCTGCTCGACCTCGTCCAGGTGCTGCGCCGGCATCGCCGCCCGGTTTCGGGGCGCAAGCTTGCGGCCGAGACCGGCGTCAGTATCCGCACACTCTATCGTGACATCGTCACCTTGCAGGGGCAGGGCGCGCCGATCGAAGGCGAGCCGGGGCTCGGCTATGTGCTGAAGCCGGGATTCATGCTGCCTCCGCTAATGTTCAGCGAGGAGGAGATCGAGGCGCTGGTGCTGGGCTCGCGATGGGTGGCGGACCGTGCCGATGGCGCCCTGGCGCTGGCGGCGCGCGACGCCATGGCCAAGATCGTCGCCGTCCTGCCGCCAGACCTGATCGATCGTGTCGAGGACACTGCGCTGATCCTCGGCCCGGGGCAGAGGGCCGTCGATTCTCCCGAGATCGATCTTGCGGCCATCCGCCGGGCCATTCGGGCCGGGCGCAAGGCCGCGATCGGCTATGGCGACGGTGAGGGCCGCGCCAGCGCGCGCGTGGTCTGGCCGCTGGCGCTGTCCTTCTTCGACCATGTCCGCGTGCTCGTCGCCTGGTGCGAGCTGAGGCAGGATTTCCGCCATTTCCGAACCGACAGGCTCACGCGGTTCGAGATGCTGGATACCCGCTATCCGCAGCGGCGGCAGGTTCTGCTCAAGGCATGGCGCGAGAAGCAAGGGATCGCGGCGCCGGCGTGATCAACGCTGCCGGAAACTGGCAGTATCTGATTCTATTCTCCCGCCATCTCGAAGCCCTTGGGAGGCCCTTCATGTTCGATGCGCATTTCATCCTGCTCCATGTCGACAGCCCCGCCGCGAGCGCGCGCTTCTATGCGGATCTGCTCGGCAGCGAGCCGCTTGAGCAGTCGCCGACCTTCGCGATGTTCGCGCTCCCGTCCGGTGTGAGGCTCGGCCTGTGGTCACGCCACACCGTCGAGCCGGCTGCGACTGCGATCGGCGGCGCGGCCGAGATCGCCATGATGGTACCGAACTCGCAGGCCGTCGACGCAGCCTGCGCCGATTGGCGCAAGCGCGGCATCGCCATTCTGCAGGAACCGACCGACCTGGATTTCGGCCGCACCTTCACGGCGCGCGATCCGGACGGACATAGGCTGCGCGTGTTTCATCCTCTTCCCGAAGAGGGCTGAGGGCGACGCTGCTGCCGGCGGTTCAGGC
>DATDBB010000325.1:0-10219 GCA_036525085.1 Allobosea sp. | reverse complement strand
GGGCGCCATCGCCGACCGTTTCGGCATCGTCAAGGTGTTCTGCACCGGCGCGCTGCTCTATGCCGCCGGCCTCGTCGTGATGGCCTATGCCACGACGCCGCTGCAGCTTCATCTCGGCGCCGGCGTGCTGATCGGCTTCGGGCTTTCGGCCTGTTCCTTCAACCTCGTGCTCGCCGCCTTCGGCAAGCTCCTGCCCGAATCCTGGCGCCCGATGGCCTTCGGTGCCGGCACGGCCGCCGGTTCCTTCGGCCAGTTCCTCTATCCGCCGATCGGCAACATCCTGATCGAGCAGATCGGCTGGAACCAGGCGCTGATCATGTTCGCGCTGACCCTGCTGCCGATCTTGCCGATCTCGATCTTCCTGTCGACGCGCAAGCTCGGCGGCACCAATCAGGCCTCGGCCGCGAACCTACCGAACCAGTCGATCGCGCAGGCTTTGGCCGAGGCCTTCAAGCACAAGAGCTACGTCTTCCTGGTGCTCGGCTTCTTCACCTGCGGCTTCCAGCTCGCCTTCATCACCGTCCACATGCCGGCCTATCTCAAGGATATGGGCCTGCCGGCCTGGGTCGGCGGCTGGACGCTCGCCGTCATCGGGCTGGCGAACGCGGTCGGCTCGCTCTCCTCGGGCTGGCTCTCGACGCGAATGCCCAAGCGCCATCTGCTCGCCTGGATCTATTTCGGCCGCTCCGTCGCGATCGCCGCCTTCATCATGCTGCCGGCGAGCCCGGTCACCTCGATCGCCTTCGGCATCGTCATCGGCCTGTTCTGGCTCTCGACCGTGCCGCCGACCTCTTCGCTGGTCATGCTGATGTTCGGCACGAAATACATGGCGATGCTCTATGGCTTCGCCTTCTTCTCGCATCAGGTCGGCGGCTTCCTCGGGGTCTGGCTCGGCGGCCTCCTCTACGAGGCCTCGGGCTCCTACATCATCGTCTGGTGGCTCTCGGTCGCGCTCGGCATTGCGTCTGCGCTGATCAACCTGCCGATCGTCGAGAAGCCGGTCGAGCGCATGGCGCCGCAGCCGGCGTGAGATCGCACTAACGAAAGGCGGACGCCGCGCGGGGTTGCCGCGCGGCCGCGGCTGCGTATCTCCTGCCGGCGGGATCGCTCAGGAGGAGACGTGCATGACCAGCTTCAAGGCCCTTGTCGCGACCAAGGGCGAGACCGGCCCCAACCTCGCCTTCACGGAACTCGACGAGAGCGAGTTGATGGAAGGCGATGTCACCGTCCGCGTCACGCATTCGACCGTGAACTACAAGGACGGCCTCGCTCTCACCGGCCGCGCGCCGGTGATCCGGCGTTGGCCGATGATCCCCGGCATCGATTTCGCCGGCCGCGTCGAGACATCGGAGCATCCTGACTTCAAGCCGGGCGATCTCGTCGTCCTCAATGGCTGGGGTACGGGCGAGACGCATCTCGGCGCCTATGCCCAGAAAGCCCGAGTCAAGGGTGACTGGTTGGTGCCGCTGCCCACCGGTATGAACCCCGACGAGACGATGGCGATCGGCACGGCCGGCTACACCGCGATGCTCTGCGTGCTGGCGCTGGAGAAGCATGGCCTGAAGCCGGCCGACGGGCCCGTCGTGGTCACCGGGGCGGCCGGCGGCGTCGGCTCCGTCGCGGTCGCGCTGCTGGCGAAGGCCGGTTGGCATGTCGTCGCCTCGACCGGCCGGCCGGAGGAGGCGGAGTATCTCACGAGCCTCGGCGCCGCCGAGATCATCGACCGCGCCGAACTCGCCGCGCCCGGCCGCCCTCTCGGTAAGGAGCGCTGGATCGCCGGCGTCGATCCGGTCGGCTCGCACACGCTCGCCAATGTCCTCTCGATGACGCGCTATGGCGGCGCTGTCGCCGCTTGCGGTCTGGCCCAGGGCATGGACCTGCCGGCTTCGGTCGCGCCCTTCATCCTGCGCGGCGTCTCGCTGCTCGGCGTCGATTCCGTGATGTGCCCGAAACCGCGCCGCCTCGAAGCCTGGGCGCGTCTCGCCACCGATCTCGACCGGGCGAGCCTCGCCCTGATGACCACCACGATCCCGCTGGCGGACGTGATCGAGACGGGCAGGGCGATCCTGGACGGAAAGGTCCGCGGCCGGGTGGTGGTGGAGATCGGCTGAAGCAAAAAAGACGCATTTGGCCCTACTCGCCAAATTGAGAAACGTGGACAGCTGGTCGTGTGGCGTCTCGCTGTCTAACTCGCAAGAAAGCCTAAATTTCTGCGACACGCTTTTCGAAGATGGCCTTCAATCTTGTGTCACCTAATGTGAGGTCGCCAAACGGCGTCGAGTCCCCTCCGTCCATAAGTGAGAATTTGATGCTGCCGTCTTTCGACTCAATTACATCGATCAGGCGCCCCTTACGTTCGAATTTGAAGAAGATAGCCATCTTGCCTTGATAATCTCGGTACTGGACGCTCGCGATTGCATCAAATAGATCCTGCCTTCCACTGGTCAAGAAAGCTAGACGCCGACGAACCGATTCGAAGGCGGCAAGCTCTCCTGTTGTTGTCTCGATTCCATTGGATGGAGGCGCCGACACAACGACTGCGGTTTGCAGTTCGGTGGGTGGCTCGGCACGAGGTGAAGATTTCGGAATAGTTCCGGTGATGTCGAGGCGTTTCAGGAGATTCGATGTGAATACATCATTGAACGCTGCTTTCGCGATGGACCGGAAGCCTTCAAGCGCGTTTGTACGGACGTGCTTGATGTCATTTTCCTTAAGAAGGAACCGAACGAAATCGATGGATGGGTCTGCGAACTGTGTGGAAAGATAGTCGAAGAACGCGCGATGCGTGATACTGCGACGAGCATTCTCCGCAACGACATCGGGATCGAACCGCCCTTTAGTTAAAGCAAACAATCCTTCAATAGCGGTTTCGGATATCTGCGCTTTGGCAACTTTATCGAAATCGACCTCAAGGAATGGCTCGTCGTCCATTAAATTAGGTTCGTTCGAGTCGACGAAGAATTCATAGAGTATTCCATCCGTCAGAATGCCAAGTTTGACGGTTTTTGCGGCGTTGAAATAGCTTTTCAGTTGCCCACGATCATCCTTCTTCCCATTACTTGCTGTTTTGCATTCAATGGCGATAACGGGTTTCATGTCCTTCATGATCGCGTAGTCAACGCGATTTCGGTATTTTTCGGAGAAATCGGCGGCGTGTTCTGCTGAGACCTCAGTCGGATCTCTGTCATCATATCCTAAGACGGATATGAACGGCAGAATCAGGGCGACCTTTGTGGCCTCTTCGTTCTTGATGTGCTCTCTGACGCGCTGAACGCGTTCGCCATATGAGACAAGGCTTGCTCGAAACTCTTCAATAGTCGCCATTTAACGCAGGTCCCCCAGCTGCCTATTGAGCAAGCATAGCGCGCATTTCGATTTCATCTCAACTGCCTCCGCGGCAGCTTGGCTCGACCGGAAATCGAGGGGAGGAGGACAAGTTGTATCACCCCGTCCCCTCGATCAGCCCGCGCAGCTTCGACAGCTCGCCGCCGACGAAATCCATGAAGGCGCGCACGCGCGGCGCGTTGCGCAGGTCCGGGTGGGTGAGAAGCCAAAGACCGGTCGAGAAATCCGGGTCGGGTGGCAGGAGACGGACCAGAGCCGGCCGCTGGTCGGCGATGAAGCAGGGCAGGGGGCCGATTCCGAGCCCCTGCTCGACCGCCTCGGCGAGGCCGAGCACGGCCGAGCTCCTGAGCGCGATGCGCTCGGGCGCGACCTTCTCGCGGACATAGCGCGCGGCCTTCACATGCGCGAGCTGGTCGCCGAGCGCGACCCAGTCACGCGTGAACAGGCTGGCCGGGCCGTTGCCGTCGGCCGGCCCCGGAGCGTCAGTGGCACGGCCATAGATTGCCCAGCTCAATGTCGCGAGCCGTCGCCCGACCAGCGTCTCTCCTGGCGCGTCGCTGGCACGGATGGCGATGTCGGCATCGCGTTTCGACAGGTTGAGCGGCTGGTTGCCGATCACCATGTCGAGCCGGATCGCCGGATGCAGGGTCCGGAAGGCCGCGAAGATCGGCAGCAGCAGGTTGAGGTAGAGCGTATCCGTGGTGGTCACCCGCAATTCGCCGGAAGGTGCGACGTCGCGCCCGGCGAGGCGGCGGCTGAAGGCTGCGACATCTTCCTCGACGCGCCCTGCCAGCGCCGCCATCTCGACGCCGGCGGCGGTCGCGACATAGCCGGTCTTGCGGCGCTCGAAGAGCTGCAGGCCGACATGTTCCTCGATCTGGCCGAGGCGGCGGAACACGGTCGAATGGTTGACGCCGAGCGCGGCGGCCGCGCCCGTCAGCCCGTCATGGTCGGCAATCGCCTTGACCAGCCGGAAATCGTCCCAGGCGAGATTGACGTTCATCGGCGGCCATATCCTCGAGCCCGGGCAGGCAAGCCGAAATCTTGCGGAAACGCAAGGCGGACTTGGCGCTCGTTCAGCGTGGTGCGGCCGCGCGGCGGAGGCGGTCGTTGATCGCCTCGCCGAGGCCGTGCTGCGGGATCGCGGCGATCGCGATCGTCGCCGGACCCAGCGCATCGAGTGCTCGCAGATGGCCGAAAAGGTTCGCCGCCGCCTCGGTGAGATCGCCGCTCGGGCTCAGATTGAGCGAGGGGGCATCGTTGGAGAGGCCTGCCGCAGGATCGGGTCCGAAGCCGAGCCAGGCCTCGCCGTGATGAGGCGCTTCGGCGTCGAGCCGGACATGCGCCGCCGGGGCATAGTGTGAGGCGAGCAGGCCCGGCGAGATCGGCGCCATGCCGGCCTCGCCCGCCAGCACCAGCGGCCGCCCGATCACCCCTTCGATGGCACTGCGCGGCACGCCGCCCGGTCGCAAGAGCTTCGGCACGCCGTCGAGGCAGGCGACGATCGTCGATTCGACGCCGACCTCGGTCGGCCCGCAATCGACCACGGCATCGATCCGGCCGTCGAGATCGGCCAGCACATGGGCGGCGCTGGTCGCGCTGACGCGGCCGGAGCGATTGGCCGAGGGCGCGGCGATCGGCCGTCCCGCCGCTTGCAGGATCGCATGCGCGACCGGATGCGCGGGGACGCGTAGTGCCACCGAAGCCAGGCCGGCCCGGGCCAGGTCGCTGACCTCGCAACCGGCCGAAACCGGCACGACCAGTGTCAGCGGCCCGGGCCAGAAGGCCTGGGCGAGGGCGAGCGCGTTGGCGTCGAACAGACCCTGCCGACGCGCCGCGGCGAGATCCGGCAGATGCGAGATCAGCGGGTTGAAGCTCGGCCGCTCCTTCGCCGCATAGATGCCGGCGACCGCAGCGCCCGAGGTCGCATCGGCGGCGAGGCCATAGACCGTCTCGGTCGGCAACGCGACGAGCCGGCCCTGCCGCAGCAGCTCGGCCGCGCGCGCGATGCCCTGGGCATCGGCGCCGAGCTGTTCGGTCACGTGGCTGGACGTCAAATCTTGGCTCAAGATACACCCATCTTCAGGCGTTCTCGCCCGATTGACCGAAGATCGTTTACAACTAAACTATATCCGGCGCCTGACCAAAGTCGCCCTCGTCGGCGCGTGGCATCGGGGATAGTTCCTCGCTACCATCGCGGCAACGCCAAAAGCAGCCAAGGCCGGAACAGGCGGGTTCGCGAGCGGAACCGAGCCCGGCGCCCAGGGAGAAACGAAGATGAGCTATCGCGCCCCGGTCGAGGACATTCTCGCTACCATGCGCCATGTCGCGGGTCTCGACCGCCTGATCGCGGACGGTCTCGCGCCCGAACTCGATGGCGACATGACGCTGGCCGTTCTCGATGAAGCCGCGAAGTTCGCGACCGATGTCATTGCGCCGCTCAATCGCATCGGCGACCAGCATGGCTCGACCCTGAAGGATGGCGCCGTGACGACCCCGCCGGGCTGGAAGGAGGCCTACACCGCCTGGGCGCAAGGCGGCTGGAACGCGCTGCCGGCGCCCGAGGAGCATGGCGGACAGGGGCTGCCGGCGCTGCTGCAATCGGCCTGCACCGAAATGTGGAACTCGGCCGCCTTCGCCTTCGCGCTAGGGCCGCTGCTGACGGTCGGGGCCATCGAGGCGCTGCATGCCCATGGCTCTGAGCATCTCAAGGAGACCTATCTCGCCAAGCTCGTCTCGGGCGAGTGGATGGGCACGATGAACCTGACGGAACCGCAGGCCGGCTCCGATCTCAACGCCCTGCGCAGCAAGGCCGAGCCTGTCGCGGACGGCACCTACCGCATCACCGGCCAGAAGATCTTCATCACCTATGGCGAGCACGACCTGACCGAGAACATTGTCCACCTCGTGCTGGCGCGCCTGCCCGATGCGCCGGCCGGCACGCGCGGCATCTCGCTCTTCCTCGTGCCGAAATACCTCGTCAACGCCGACGGATCACTCGGCGAGCACAACGACCTGCGCTGCTCGGGCATCGAGCACAAGCTCGGCATCCATGCCTCGCCGACCTGCTCGATGGCGTTTGGCGACAAGGGCGGCGCCATCGGCTGGCTGATCGGCGAGGAGAACCGTGGCCTCGCCTGCATGTTCACGATGATGAACAATGCCCGCCTGAACGTCGCCCTGCAGGGCGTCGCCATCGCCGAGCGCGCCTATCAGCAGGCGCTCGGCTTTGCGCAGGAGCGCCGGCAGGGCGTCGCGCTCGATGCGCCCAAGGGGGCGCCTATGAGCCCGATCGTGGTGCATCCCGACATCCGCCGCATGCTGATGGAGATGCGCGCCAAGACGCAAGCCGCGCGCGCCATCGCCTATCAGGTCGCCGAGGCGCTCGACCGCTCCCGCCGCGAGCCCGACGAGGGCAAGCGCAGGGCCGCAGCTGAGCGCACCGCGATTCTCACCCCGGTCGCCAAGGCCTACGCCACCGACATCGGCGTCGAGGTCGCCTCGACCGGCGTCCAGGTCCATGGCGGCATGGGCTATATCGAGGAAACCGGCGCAGCTCAGCACCTGCGCGATGCCCGCATCGCCACGATCTATGAGGGCACCAACGGCATCCAGGCGATCGACCTCGTGCTGCGCAAGCTGCCGCTCTCCGGCGGCACGGCGGTCGCTGCGCTGATCGCGGAGATGCGCGAGGTGGTCGCAGAGGTCGAGGCGGCCAACACGCCGGGCTTCGGCCATAGTGCTGCGCGCCTGCGCGCCGCCGTCGATGCGCTGGAGCGCGCGACGCAGTGGATGCTGGCGACGATGGGCGAGCGGCAGGGCGATGCGCTGGCCGGCGCGACGCCCTATCTCAAGCTCTTCGCCTTGGCTCAGGGCGGCACCGGCCTCGCGCGGAAGGCGCTGGCGACGCGCGCCGACGATCATGCGACCGGCGATCTTGCCACCGCCCGCTTCTTCGCCGAGATTCTGGCGACGGAGGCGCCGGCGCTGGAACTGGCGGTCACTGAAGGCGCCGGCGCGGTCGAGGACGCGGCTGCGGTCTTCGCAGCGTGAGCGAGCCGGAACGCCCGCTTTCAAATCGCATCTGTCTCGTCGCCGGCGCTTCCCGCGGGCTGGGACGTGGCATCGCTAAGGCACTGGGCGAGGCCGGCGCGACCGTCATCGTCACCGGCCGCTCCAGCGAGGCCGGCCCGCGCACCGACCAGCGTCCCGAAACCTTCGAGGATACGGCGCGCGAGGTCGAGGCTGCGGGCGGACGCGGCCATCCCTATCGCTGCGACCACACCAACGAGCGCGAGGTCGACGCGCTCGTCTCCTGGGCGCTGCGCCGCTTCGGCCGGCTCGACGGCGTCGTCGATGCCGTCTGGGGCGGCAATGAGGGCTATGACGGCGAGCGCTATCCCGATGGCTCGGCCTTCGGCGCGCCATTCTGGCGCCGGCCCGTGGCGCGGCTGGGCCAAAGCTTCGAGAGCGGCGTCTATGCGCAACTCCTGCTGGCTCGCGCGGTCGCCCCGGCGATGGTGCAGGCCCGCAAGGGCCTGATCGTCACGGTGAGTTTCGACACGCAAGGCGGCTATCTCGGCGACGTCTTCTACGATCTCGCCAAGGCGGCGATGAACCGGCTGACGCTGGCGATGGCCGCCGAGTTGAAGCCTTTCGGCGTCACCGCGCTCGGCCTCTCGCCCGGGCATGTCCTGACCGAGCGCGTCCGCGACGCAGGCATGGCCGAGCAGACGACCGAGACGCCTCTCTATGCTGGCCGCGCCGTCGCCGCACTTCTGGCCGATTCCGATGTCGCCCGCCACGGGGGCCAAGTGCTGCAGGTCGCCGATCTCGCCCGCGCCTACGGCTTCACCGACCGCGACGGCAGCCGCCCGGCGCGTTTCATCATCCCGTCCTGAGGTCACGTCATCGGTTTGACATCCCGGCGGGATCGGGGTTCCTGCGGCGTTATCGACCCGCGCCGATCGCTGAAGGCTGCCCATGCTCCAGATCCACGGCATCTGCCCCGCCTCGCGCGACAAGCTGCTCCCCGGCGCTGCTGTCGATGAGAACGGCTTCCCGCCCGATTCGGTCTGGATCGACCTGCTGAATCCGACGCATCAGGAAGATGCCCGGGTCGAGAAGCATTTGGGCATCTCGATCCCGACGCGCGAGGAGATGCATGATCTCGAGCCCTCCGAGATCATCTACACGGAGAACGGTGCGCACTACATGACGGCGCGCATCATCTGCCAGTCCGAGACGATCGTTCCCAGGCTCGCCGACGTCACCTTCATCCTCACCGAGAAGGCGCTGGTGACGGTGCGCTATGACGAGCCCGGCGCCTTCAACATCTTCCTCAACCGCGCCACCAAGCCCGGCGGCTGCGGCACCCAGCCGGAAGCCGTGCTGGACGGGTTGATCGAGGCGATCGTCGATCGCGCCGCCGAGGTGCTGCGCGGCGTCGGCGACCAGATCGATGTCGCTTCGCGCCGCATCTTCGCCGGCCGCGGCCAGGACGTCGAGCAGGGCAGCGCCTATCAGGCGGTGATCCAGAAGATCGGCCAGTACGAGCACATCATCTCGAATGTCCGCGAGAGCATGGTCTCGGTCGAGCGCGTGCTGCTCTTCCTCTCGGCCAATTACACCCGCCCAAAGAAGGCGCAGACGGGCTTCTCGGCCGAATGGCGCGCGGCCGTCCGCGACGTGCAGGCGATCGAGGAGCACGCCACCTTCCTGTCGAGCAAGCTGCAGTTCATGCTCGACGCGACGCTCGGCCTCGTCTCGATCGAGCAGAACAAGATCATCAAGCTCTTCTCGGTCGTCTCCGTCGCGCTGATGCCGCCGACGCTGATCGCCTCGATCTACGGCATGAACTTCAAGGCGATGCCGGAGTTGGACTGGCAGTGGGGATACCCCCTGGCGATCGGCCTGATGATTCTCTTCGCCGTGCTGCCCTATATGTTCTTCCGCTGGAAGAAATGGCTTTAGCATCGGCCCGAAAAGTGGGCACCGGTTTTCGGGCGCGGCTTCCCGCGACGTGGGAATGAAATGAGCGCCTGTCGATGACCACCCCCCAGATCCTCTCCGTATCGCTGGTGGCGGTGATGATGGCGGCGTTCCTCTGGGGGCGCCTGCGCTACGACATCGTCGCGATGCTGGCGCTGCTCGCAGGCGTCGCCGTCGGCATCGTCCCGGCCAAGGAGGCCTTCACGGGCTTCTCCGACGACATCGTCATCATCGTCGGCAGCGCGCTCGTGCTCAGCGCCGCGGTGGCGCGCTCGCGCGTGATCGAGCGGGTCCTGGCGCGGCTTGCGCCCCGCCTCGGCTCGACGCAGGCGCAGGTTGCGATGCTGGTCGTCGTCGTCGCGGTGATGTCGGCCATCATCAAGAACATCGGCGCGCTCGCGATGATGCTGCCGATCGCCTATCAGCTCGCGCGCAAGGGCGGCCGGTCCCCGTCCGTCTTCCTGATGCCGATGGCCTTCGCCTCGCTGCTCGGCGGCATCGTCACGCTGGTCGGCACCTCGCCCAACGTCATTGTCGCCCGCGTCAGGGCCGAGCTCGGCGGCGAGCCTTTCTCGATGTTCGACTTCACGCCTGTCGGCATCGCGGTCGCACTCGCCGGCTGCGCTTTCCTCGCCGTCGGCTACCGGCTGCTGCCGATGGACCGGCGCGGGGCGGTCTCGCTGGATCAGGCCATCGACATCAAGGACTATGTCACGGAAGCCAGAATCCGCGCAAAATCCGTCCTGGCCGGCAAGCAGGTTGCCGATCTCAAGGCCATCGGCGGCGATGATCTCCAGATCGTGGCGATCCTGCGCAACGAGCGACGCCTGCAGGCGCCCTTGCCCGATGCCAGCCTGAAGGCCGGCGACACGCTGCTGCTGCG
>DATDBB010000324.1:0-7637 GCA_036525085.1 Allobosea sp. | reverse complement strand
GGAAGGGTCGATGCCGCAATGGCGATGATGCCTCGCATGGAGCTGCGCCAGGGCCAGTCCCTGGTCATGACGCCGCAGTTGCTGCAGGCGATCAAGCTTCTGCAATTGTCGCATCTCGAACTGCAGAACTTCGTCGAGGGCGAACTCGAGCGCAATCCGCTGCTGGAGCGCGACGATGCCGCGGACGGCCCGTTCCAGGCCAATGGCGCTGACAATGTCCATGCCGCCGACCCCGAGACCTATGCGCTTGCCGAGAGCCTGAACAGCCAGGAGGGCATGGAAAACCGGCTCGGCACCGGGCTCGACAACGTCTTTCAGGGCGAGCAGCCGAGCGTAGCGCGTTTGGATACGCGCGGTGCCGACAGCCTGCCCATCATCGGCGGCGCCTATGGTGGTTCCGGCGGCTCTTTCGAGGACGGCCCGGACGGTTTCGAGAGCAGCCTGACGGTCGAGACCTCGCTGCACGATCATCTGAGCATGCAGCTCGACCTCGCGGTGCATGAACCGGCCGACCGCCTGATCGGCCGCCATCTGATCGATGCAGTCGATGATTCCGGCTATCTCGGCGAGGCTGTGCCCGATATTGCCGAGCGGCTCGGCGTCTCGGTCGCCCGCGTCGAAGGCGTGCTGCGCATCGTCCAGACCTTCGATCCCTCCGGCGTCGCGGCGCGCGATGTCAGCGAATGCCTGTCGATCCAGCTGCGCGACCGCGACCGCTTCGACCCGGCCATGCAGGCGCTCGTCGCCAATCTCCATCTCGTCGCCAAGCGCGATTTCGCGGCGCTCAAGCGGCTCTGCGGCGTCGACGACGAGGACATTGCCGATATGGTCGCCGAGATCAGGCGGCTGGATCCCAAGCCCGGCCGCGGCTTCGGCGGCTCAACGGCGGAGACGGTGGTGCCGGATGTCTTCATCCGCGCCGCGCCGGACGGTTCCTGGCTGGTCGATCTCAACCCCGACACGCTGCCGCGCGTGCTGATCAACCAGACCTATCATGCCAAGGTTTCGAAGGCGGCCCGTAAAGACGAGGACAAGGCCTTCATCGCCGAGTGCCTGCAGACGGCCAACTGGCTGACCCGGTCGCTGGAGCAGCGCGCCCGCACGATCCTGAAGGTGGCGAGCGAGATCGTGCGCCAGCAGGACGGCTTCTTCGCCCATGGCGTCGAGCATCTGCGCCCGCTCAACCTCAAGACGGTGGCCGACGCCATCGGCATGCATGAATCGACCGTTTCGCGCGTCACCTCGAACAAATATCTGATCTGTTCGCGCGGCGTCTTCGAGATGAAGTACTTCTTCTCGGCCGCGATCGCCGCCACGGGCTATGGCGAGGCCCATTCGGCGGAAGCGGTGCGCTTCCGGATCCGCCAGATGATCGACGACGAAGCGCCGGCCGATGTGCTCTCCGATGATGCGATCGTCGCGCGCCTCAAGGCGGGTGGCATCGACATCGCGCGCCGGACTGTCGCGAAGTATCGCGAATCCCTGCGGATTCCCTCCTCGATGGAGCGTCGGCGCGAGAAGGTGGCCATGGCGATGGGCGGCCGCTGATCCGCAAGGGCGAGGCAGGCCTGCATCTTTGGGCCACATCATTGACATACCCGGTAGCGAGTTCTTAGCTCCTTATGATGGCCGATCTCCTGGCCATGGCTAACAAGGGGAAGCACTCCATGAGCTTGCGAATCTCCGGCAAGAATCTCGATGTCGGCGAGGCCCTGCGCGGCCAGGCCGAGACCCGGGTCGCCGCCGCTCTCGGCAAGTACTACGAGGGTGGCTATCAGGGCCATGTGACCGTCGGAAAGGACGGCACCGCCTTCAAGACGGACGGCGTGCTGCATCTGTCGTCGGGAATCACGCTCGAGGCTTCCGGTACAGCGCATGACGCCTATGCCAGCCTCGACAAGATGGCGGAGCGGATCGAGAAGCGGCTGCGCCGCTACAAGCGGCGGCTCAAGGATCGCTCGGCATCGGCCAATGGCCGGGACCCCGGCGTGGAAATCCCCAGCTATGTGATTGCTGCCCCTGACCACGAAATCGAGGAGATCGAGCTCGAAGGAGCTGGCGACAACCCCGTGATCGTCGCGGAATCGACCAAATCCCTGCATGTCATGACCATCAGCGACGCCGTAGCGGAGCTCGACCTGACCGGAGCGCCGGTCGTGATCTTCAGCCATGCTGGCAATGGCCGGATGAACGTCGTATACCGCCGCCGCGACGGCAACATCGGTTGGATCGATCCGCCGGCGTCGCTGTCGTAGGTCTGGCGGGGTTCCGCGCGGGCCCCGAACCTTGACTCTGCCGCAAACCACGCGAACCGCGGCATGGGACATGCATGGACTGGCGCATGACGCTGATCGATCTCCTGACTCCCGCGGCGGTGATTTCGCCACTGCGGGCCAACGGCAAGAAGCAGGCGCTGCAGGAACTGGCCCAGCACGCGGCGCTGGTCACAGGGCTGCCGGAGCGCGAGCTCTTCGAATCCTTGCTGCAGCGTGAGCGCTTGGGCTCTACCGGCATCGGTGACGGCATCGCGATCCCTCATGGGCGCATGCCGGGCATCGACCGCCTGGTCGGCCTGTTCGCCCGTGCCGACAAGCCGATCGACTTCGATGCCCTCGACGGCCAGCCGGTCGACATCATCTTCGTGCTGATCGCTCCCGAAGGCGCGGGTGCCGATCATCTGAAGGCCCTGGCCCGTGTCGCCCGCGTGTTGCGCAACCCCGCGGTGCTCGAACAGATCCGCAATATCCGCGATCCCGCCGCGATCTACGCGGTCCTGGCCGAGTCGGCCGCCAAGGCGGCCTGATCCAGGCATGAGCTTCGCGCTCGATGTGCCGGATGCGTCGCCGGCCTGAGCCCATCTCGGTCTCTTGCATTTGACCAGATCGCAACATCGTCTATTCGATCCGGCGATCCCCCTGCCCGCTGGCCCCGGGGGACGCTGTTCAATGCCGGAGTGCCGCTGATGGCCTATACCCATGTCGATCTCTTTCCGCTCGGCGAGGACAAGACGCCCTATCGCGCGCTCGGCAGCGAAGGTGTTTCGGTTGAGAAGATCGGCGACCGCGAGGTGCTGAGCGTGTCGCGCGAGGCGATCCGCAAGCTCAGCGAGCAGGCCTTCATCGACATCAACCATCTGCTGCGCCCCGGCCATCTCGCCCAGCTCCAGAAGATCCTCGACGATCCCGAGGCGACCTCTAACGACAAGTTCGTCGCCTACGATCTGCTCAAAAACGCCAACATCGCCGCCGGCGGCGTGCTGCCGATGTGCCAGGACACCGGCACGGCGATCATCATGGGCAAGAAGGGCCGCATGGTCTGGACCGATGGCGAGGATGAGCAGGCCTTGGGCGAGGGCGTCGCCGACGCCTATTTCAAGCGCAATCTGCGCTATTCCCAGGTCGCTCCCCTGTCGATGTTCGAGGAGAAGAACACTGCGACCAACCTGCCGGCGCAGATCGACATTTATGCCGAGGGCAAGGGACACGGTGAGGATGCCTATAAATTCCTCTTCGTCGCCAAGGGCGGTGGCTCGGCCAACAAGACCTTCCTCTTCCAGGCGACGCCTTCGCTGCTGACGAAGGACCGGATGATGGCGTTCCTGAAGGAGAAGATCCTGACGCTGGGCACGGCGGCCTGCCCGCCCTATCACCTCGCCATCGTCATCGGCGGCACCTCGGCCGAGCAGAACCTCAAGACCGTCAAGCTCGCCTCGACGAAATATCTCGACGCGCTGCCGACGGAAGGCTCAGCCTTGGGCCATGCCTTCCGCGACCTCGCCATGGAGGAGGAGGTCCACAAGCTGACGCAGGCCCTCGGCGTCGGCGCGCAGTTCGGCGGCAAGTATTTCTGCCATGACGTGCGCGTCATCCGCCTGCCGCGCCATGGCGCCTCGCTGCCGATCGGGCTCGGCGTCTCCTGCTCGGCCGATCGCCAGGCCAAGGGCAAGATCACTCGCGATGGCATCTTTCTCGAGGCGCTGGAGACGAACCCGGCGAAATACCTGCCCGAGGTCGAGGATGCCTCGCTCGGCGGCGACGTCGTCAAGGTCGATCTCAACCGGCCGATGAGCGAGATCCTCGCCACGCTGACGAAATATCCGGTGAAGACGCGGCTTTCGCTGACCGGAACCATCATCGTCGCCCGCGATTCCGCCCATGCCAAGATCCGCGAGCGCCTGGAGAGCGGGCAGGGCATGCCCGACTATCTGAAGAACCACCCGGTCTACTACGCCGGTCCGGCCAAGACGCCCGACGGCATGGCCTCGGGTTCGTTCGGCCCGACCACCGCCGGCCGCATGGATTCCTTCGTCGACCAGTTCCAGTCCTTCGGCGGCTCGATGGTGATGCTCGCCAAGGGCAACCGCTCGGCAGCTGTCCGCGAAGCCTGCAAGACCCATGGCGGCTTCTATCTCGGCTCGATCGGTGGCCCCGCCGCGCGCCTGGCGCAGGATTGCATCAGGAAGGTCGAGGTCCTGGAGTATCCCGAACTCGGGATGGAGGCGGTCTGGCGCATCGAGGTCGAGGATTTCCCGGCCTTCATCGTCATCGACGACAAGGGCAACGACTTCTTCAAAGAGTTGAACCTGGGATGAGGAGCCTTGTCCTCGCCGGTTTTGCTTTCGCGCTGCTCGGGGTCGCGCAGCCGGCCTTGGCCCAGGGCCGCCCGGCGACCTGTTCGCGCGATCTCTTCCAGAATGAGGGCGGCCTGCGCCGCCAGCAGGCGCGGCTCACCGCCGTGGCCAATGCCGATCAGGCGACGCAGTGCCGGACCTGGCGCGAGCATGTCGGCTTCCTGCAGAACGCCCGCGCGGTCTTCGCCTCTTGCCAGAGTGGCGCAGAGCGCGAGCAGAACGTCGCCCTGATGGATTCCGACCTGGCCGATTACCGCGCATTGCTCGCCAATCGCTGCGGACGACGCTGACTATCTGGCCTCCGCCGGTTGGCCGAGCTTTGTCTTGAAGAAGGTGAGCGCTTGGGCGTTGAAGTCGGCGTGGAAAGCGGCCCTGTCGAAGCCGGGCTGATCGCTGCAGAGATCGGCAGCCGCCTGGGCCAGCGCTGCCGGGCAGGGCGGCAGGAAGGAGAAATGCTGCGAGCCGGGCACGACGCGGAAATCAGGTTTTGTCGGCAGCCAGCCGGCGATGTCTGCGACACTGGCCGGTGTGACGCCGTCTCCGCCGCGCTCGGAACCCCAGAGCTGAACTGGGACCTGCACGTTCTTGAAGCTCTGCTCAGTAAAGAAGACGCTCAGAGGATCGACGATGATCGCCGCTTTGATGCGAGGATCATGGCTGAGCTCCGGAAGCTCTCCCATGCGGACTTTGTCGCAGAGCAGGTCGCTCTTGCCCTCGCAGAGCCTGAGGCGCCTGCCGAAAAACGGATTGGCGGCGATCGCGACGAGTCCGGTATAGCCTCCGCGTGAGAAGCCGAAGAACCCGATCCGCCTGCTATCGATCCTGGCTGCGTCGGGCCATGAGCCGAGCATGTGGTCGACCACGCGTTTGATGTCGGCCGGCCGCTCGACGAAGATCGGAAACTCGCGCGTGCGGCTCCCGTCCAGGGCGCTGTCGCCGGGGTGATTGATGGCGACGACGATGAAGCCGGCATCGGCCAGCGTCTGGGCGGTGTCGCGGTGCCCGAGATAGCTACCGGTCCTGCCGTGCGAGATCACGACGAGCGGGTGTTTCTCACCGGCGAGCGCGCAATTCATGCTGACGGAGATGACGATAGGGCCGAGCCGCACTTCGCTCGTCGGCTGGGTGCACGGATACCAGACCGCGCCCTTGAGAGGTTGCAGCGAACCTTCGGCAGGGACTTCGACAGGCTTGAATCCGGCTGCCCGCGCAGCCGGGGTCGCAAGGCACAGGGCGATGCAGGCGAAAAGGCAGCGGAGGTTCATGGCATGCTCGCGCGACGGATGGGGATCAGGAGGTCAGTGCGGAATGCGGCCGGCGCTACGCCGCGTGACGAGGTGTCGAGATAGTGCTCCAGCGTCGGCCGATCGTCCGGCTCATAGCCGCTTGCCGGCATCCATCTGGCGTAGAGGGCCTGCACGGTTGCGTTGATCAGAGTGTACGGACCGACCAGCCGATGAACCGCATAGCGCCCGCCGGGGAGTTCCAGCGTTTCGACGTCCGCCTCTTCGGGCCAAGGATCGGGCCAAGGATCGGGTGAGGCGACGGCGGCGTAGTACCTGAAGTCGCTGGCGCGTCGGGGGTTGCCGAAGGAGGCGCCCCATTTCTCGCAGATCGCTCCTGCTCCGACGCGCAGGCGCAGTTGCCGGTGCGTATGAGGAATGGTCGCGAACGACCCGGTATGGCGCAATGCACGCAGTCGCTGCGCAGGACGTTCGACGATCTGGACGGCCGGGATGACGGCAGTGTCGCCCTGGAGCGTCGGCGCCGCGCCGGCAGCCGGGATCGCTCTTTCCATCTGCTGCCGGAATGCGCGCGGCGATTGCCCGGTGAACGCGCGAAAGGCGCGCGTGAAGGCCTGCGGGCTGTCGTAGCCGACCGCCAGCGCCACTTGCGTGATGCTTTCAGTCGAGTTGGTCAGGAGTCGGCTTGCGAGGGCCAGCCGGACCCGGCGGATGGTGGCCGTCGTCGTCTCGCCCACGACGCCTGCATAGACGCGATGGAAATGAAAGGGCGAGAAATGCGCCAGGCGCGCGAGATCGTCGAGGCGCAGATCAGCCATCGGATCAGCCACGATGGCTGCGACCGCACGAGCCACGCGGGTGCGATGATTCCGTTCTGTTCGGTCGCTTGCCATGGCCGATAACCTGCCCTGTCGGGGCGCTGGAAACTTAGCTGCTTTTGCTAAAGTAGCCGGGCACATGGAACCAGTGTGTTGCCTCATCCTGCATCCAAGATCACCTTGTGGATGTGAATGCCGTTGTCGTCTCGGCTTCCAAGCGCAGCCAGCCGAGTGGGTTTGGGCAGGATGGCATTTGGAGTATGGCAGTCGCTCAGGGCCGTATTGCACTGCCGGGTTTCGCTTCGACGACGACGGGATGATGGAATGACTGACGACATGACCTCTCCGCTCGGCGTCGCCGTCGTCCCGGTGACCGCGTTCCAGCAGAACTGCTCGATCCTCTGGTGCACGCGCACGAAGCAGGCCGCGATTGTCGATCCGGGCGGCGATGTCGCCTTGATCCAGGGGGCGTTGAAGGAGATCGGCGTCACGCCGGCCGCGATCTGGCTGACTCATGGCCATCTCGACCATGCCGGCGGAGCGACGGAACTGGCGGAAGCGCTGTCGATTCCGATCATCGGGCCGCATGAGGCGGACAAGTTCCTGCTCGACGACCTGCCGAAATCGGGCCTGCGCTTCGACATTCTCGACATGAAGGCGGTCACGCCGTCGCGCTGGCTTGCCGAGGGCGAGGAGGTTTCGGTCGGCGATGTCGCCTTCACCGTCGCGCATGTGCCCGGCCATACGCCCGGCCACGTCACCTTCTTCCAGAAGGATCTGCGCTTCCTGCTCGCGGGCGACACGGTCTTCGCCGGCTCTGTCGGCCGGACCGATTTTCCCTATGGCAGCCACGAGACGCTGATCGCCGGCATCAAGGCCAAGCTGCTGCCGCTCGGCGACGACGTGCAGTTCCTGCCCGGACACGGCCCCGCGAGCACGCTCGGC
>DATDBB010000323.1:0-3237 GCA_036525085.1 Allobosea sp. | reverse complement strand
TCCGAGCGGCGGCACGATGGAGAGTATCATGGCCGTTCCGAAGAGAAAGACGTCGCCGTCGAAGCGTGGCATGCGCCGCTCGGCCGACGCGCTGAAGCAGCCCACCTATATCGAAGACAAGAACTCCGGCGAACTGCGCCGTCCGCACCATGTCGACCTGAAGTCGGGCATGTATCGCGGCCGCCAGGTGCTGAAGGCCAAGACCGACGCCTGAAAGACCGAGGCCTGAAACCCGCGAGGGTTCAGCTTCGAGGCGCTGCCCCGCAGCGTTGTGAGCCGGCCGCGAGGCCGGCTTTTTCTTTGTTTGGCTCGCGCCGTCTTGTCTGAATGAGCGTCGGGGCGCCCCTCAGGCGCGCAAGCCACCGATTCGCGCCCGCACCGCAGCCGCGCGGTAGAGCTTCGCCGCAGCCTGAGGCGTTTCGCGGTCGCGCCGCGCGAATGGGCCGATCTCGGCCTGGCTGGCGGCGAGTTGCAGCAGCAGCATCGCAAAGCCCGCCGTCGCGCGCTCCCCGTCCCGCTCCCGATACCCGCCATCCGACATGTGCCACTCCGGGACGCAGACACTGCGTCGCAGGGCAAAGTTGCAAACCGGGAGCCAAGCTTAACGGCGTGTTAAGGCGACGCATCGCATCGTTTCGAAACACTTCAATCCATCCGGACCGGACAGCCCGGCACAAGCTTCGGTGCCCAGCATCCGGTTCCACCGAGGCCGCAACGCGATGCCCGCGCCGTCGATCTTCAACGTTCGTGACGACAGCCGCGTGGACCCGCGCCACCTGCTCTCCTCGATCGGCGAGGTCGTCTACACCTGGGACATCCAGAGCGACGCCCTGACCTGGGGCCCCAACGCCGCCGACGTGCTGGGCGCCATCCCCGAAGCCGCGATCGCGCGCGGTCTCGGCTTCGCCGGCCTGGTCGAGCCCGGCAGCGGCCGCAGCCGCTATGACGCGATCTTCTCCTCCAGCGGTCACGACCAGGGCGAGGGCGTGATCTACCGCACCCGCTATGCCGCCGAACTCGCCGGACGCAGCATGTGGGTCGAGGATGCCGGGCGCTGGTTCGCCGGCACCGACGGCCGCCCCGCCTGCGCGCGCGGCGTGCTCAGGCTGGAACGCCAGGTGCGGCCCGAGGAACTGGTCGTGCAGACCGGGGAACTCGGAGACCGTTCCGCGTTGCTGGAGCGCCTCGGCTCGGCGCTGGCCGAGCACCTGCCGGCCGAGCGCGGCATCGTCGTGCTGGTCGCGGCGATCGACGAACTCGCCCGGCTGAACGACGATTTCGGCCATGAGGCCACCGACGAGATCATCGGCGTGGTGCAGGACCGGCTGCGCTCGGTGACGCGCCGGCGCGACCATCTCGTGCGCTATGCCGGCAACCGCTTCGCCATCCTGCTCACCGGCTGCCCGCAGAACCAGGTCGAGGCCGCCGCCAGGCGCTTCAGCAAGGCGGTGGCGCAAGCCGCGATCGAGACCGCGCGCGGCATCGCGCTCGTTCGCCTGCGCGTCGGCGCCGCCATCGCGCCCGACCTGTCGAGCCATGCCGGCACGCTGCTCGCCGCCGCCGAGAACGCGCTCGCGGGCGCCAAGGCGGGTGCTGCCGACGCCGCCGTGATCGCCCGCCGCCAGGAGAGCCGCGAATCGGACGACAACCGCACGGGCTTCGACGTCAGCGCGCTGGCTGCCCTCAACGAGCGCCGCATCGAACTCGCGCTGCAGCCGATCGTGCGGGCAATGTCACGCGAGGTCGCCTTTCACGAGGCGCTGCTGCGGGTCTCCGTCGGCCGCGAAGGCGCCTTCTTCGCCACGGCGGAGCTGATCCCGATGCTCGAGCGGCGCGGCCTCGTCCGCCTCTTCGATCACCGCGTGCTCGAACTGGCGGTCGGGCTGCTCGTCGACGAGCCGTCGCTGACGCTCTCGGTCAACGTCTCGCCGCGCTCGCTATCCGATCCTGAATGGCTCGATGCCTTCCTCGCCTGCACCAGCGGAGCGCGCGGCATCGCCGAGCGCCTCGTCGTCGAGATCACGGAAACCGCCACGATCGAGAACCCGGCCCGGATCGCCAGGCTACTCGGGCAGATCAAGGACCGCGGCGCGCGCATCGCCATCGACGATTTCGGCGCCGGCCACACCTCGCTCAGGCATCTGCGCGCCTTCCCGATCGACGTGCTGAAGATCGACGGCACCTTCACGCAGAACCTGCGCCGCTCGACCGACGACCGCTTCTATGTCCGCACCCTGATCGACCTCGCCCACCATCTCGGCGTCGAGACCGTCGCCGAATGGGTCGATAACGAGTTGCAGGCCAGCATGCTCGCCGATTGGGGCGTCACCTATCTGCAGGGGCATCTGATGGGGCGCGCGGAACTGCGTCGCCCGGCGGCGGGCGCGGAAGCCAGATTCGCCGCCGGCTGATCTGCCGTTTCATACTCAAAAACACCCCGTCATCCTGGGCGACCGAAGGTCGTCCCGGGATCCATCGTAGAGCACTCCGGAGCCCTATGATGGATCCCGGAGCTGCGCGGCTTTCGCCGCTTGTCCAGGATGACGCTCTGGGTCGGCGCCAACTCGCTGCCATCGCCATGAGCGGCAGCGCCGCCGCGCCTCACTTCGTCTTGGCGAGCTTGTCCAGCCGGTCGCGCATCTCGCTCAACTCGCGCTTGAGATCGCCGAGATCGTCGCCCTTGGCAGGGCTGCCGCCAGCAGCGGCGCTCTCCTCCTGCGCCTTGGCGGCAGCAGCCGCGGCGAAGGGATTGAACATCCGGAACGCCTCGGTGAACATCTTCATGTTGGCGCGGGTCTGAGCCTGGAGCGCGTCCATCGCGCCGCCACCGAAGGCGCCGCCCGAAAAGGCCTTCGCCATCTGCTCGCGGAACTGGCCCTGATCCTTGGTCAGGTTGTCCATCGAGAATTCGAGATAGCGCGGCACCAGCGCCTGCATGCTGTCGCCATAGAAACGGATCAACTGGCGCAGGAAAGCGATCGGCAGCAGATTCTGCCCATCCTTCGCTTCCTCGTCGAAGATGATCTGCGCCAGCACCGAGCGCGTGATGTCCTCGCCGGACTTGGCATCGTACACAACGAAATCCTCGCCGCCCCTGACGAGCCCGGCGAGATCTTCCAGCGTCACGTAAGAACTCGTGCCGGTGTGGTAAAGACGGCGATTGGCGTATTTCTTGATGACGGTCGGTTCTTTATCGTTGGCCATCAGAATCCTGCATCACGTTGGCCCGAACCCTCT
>DATDBB010000322.1:0-11803 GCA_036525085.1 Allobosea sp. | reverse complement strand
CGCAGGCCGCCGCAATGGCCGACCATCAGCCAGCAATTGGGCCTGAGCACCGCGAGATGGTCGGTGATGTTCTTGGCGTTGGAGGGCCCGACGCCGATATTGACCAGCGTCACGCCCTCGCCGCTGGCGCGGATCAAATGGTAGGCCGGCATCTGGAAGCGGTGCCAGGGCGCCGACATCACGCGCTCGGCGGCGCTGACGTCGATGCCGTCGCGCTCGATCCTGACCCCGCCCGGCGTCACCAGCGCCAGCGCCGTGCCGGCCTCGATCTCGGCCAGCGCCAGCCGCACGAACTGGTCGACATAGCGGTGGTAATTGGTCAGCAGCACCCAGGGCTGTACCGCGCGCCAGTCGGTTCCGGTGTAATGCACCAGCCGGCGCAGCGAATAGTCGACCCGAACCGCGTCGAAGAGCGAGAGCGGGCGCGGCTCGCCCTCGACGATGTCGAAGGTACCGTCGGCGATCTCGTCGCCGACCAGGGACAGAAGCGGCGTCGGGAAATGCCGTGCCAGCTCGGCGGCGGTGACCTTGCCGCGCCCGAGTTCGTCGCCGCCGTCCAGCGCATAGGGGTAAGGGATCTCCTGCGGGCTGATCCCGGTCTCGATCGTCGCGCCATATTCCTCGACCAGTGGCTGCAGCTGGTCGAGCAGATAGCTGCGGAAATCGGCGGGCTGCGTCACCGTGGTCGAATAGATTCCGGGCGCGGCGAACTTGGCATAGCCACGCCGCGTCGCCGCCGGCAGCTTGGAAGGCTCGTAGGTCACGCGCAGCAGCGGGTAGCGATAATGCGTCCGCTCCTCCGCGCTCGGCGCCTGTCCCGTCTCGAAGAAGCGCTGCAGGTCGTCGCGCAGCGCCTTGCGTGCCTGCGCATAGAGCGCCTCGAGCCGGTCGACGGCGGCGGCTGGAGTGGCGGCGGTCTCGAACGTCATGGGCGGATGCGTCCTTTCGTTCGGTCGAGCTTTAGCCGCCGGGCCTATCGCGTGACAACTGCCAGTCTCTGACAGCGCGACCGGGTTGACTCCTCTCGGGCTCGCTTTTACTAAACCGTTGAGTTAAGTAATGCGTGAAGCCGACAGGGCTTTTGCGCTGAACGGGTAAGGGAAACGCACATGCTGAAGACGGTTCTGCTCAGCCTCGCCGCGCTCGTCGTCGTGGCCATCGCCATCGTGCTCATCCTCGCCGCCATGAAGCCGGACAGCTTTCAGGTCCAACGCTCGATCGCCATCAAAGCGCCGCCGGAGCGCATCCAGCCGCTGATCGCCGATTTCAAGGCATGGGGAGCCTGGTCGCCCTGGGAGAAGAAGGACCCGGCCATGAAGCGCAGCTTCAGCGGCGCGGAAAGCGGCGTCGGCGCGCGCTACGCCTGGGACGGCGACAAGAATGTCGGGCGCGGCAGCATGGAGATCGTCGAGGCGGCGCCTTCCAAGGTCGCGCTCAAGCTCGATTTCATCGCGCCGTTCGAGGCTCATAACGATGCCGTCTTTCTCTTGCAGCCTCGGGGCCAGGGAACGGCGGCATCGACCCATGTGACCTGGACGATGACCGGGCCGACGCCGTTCCTCGGCAAGATCATGCATGTGTTCATGGACATGGACCGGATGGTCGGCGGCGATTTCGAGGCCGGTCTCGCCGCGATGAAGGCGACTGCCGAGCGTCCGGCCTGACAGAACCCAAGAACGACCACAAGCGGAGAGGAAAGCCTATGTTCGCAAAACCGCAGAAGGAACACGACTGGCTGCATCAGCTGGTCGGCGAATGGACCGCGGAGATGGACTGCGCGATGGGCCCCGACCAGCCCCGCCAGAAGTCGAAGGGCCGGGAGACCGTGCGCTCGCTCGGCGGGCTCTGGACGCTCGGCGAGGGCGAGGGCGAAATGCCCGATGGCGGCACGGGCAAGACGCTGATGACGCTCGGCTTCGACCCGGCCAAGGGCCGCTTCGTCGGCAGCTTCGTCGGCTCGATGATGACGCATCAATGGCTGTACGACGGCGCATTGGACGAAAGCGGCAAGGTGCTCTCGCTCGACAGTTCCGGGCCCAGCATGGCTGGCGACGGGGCAATCATGCCCTATCGCGACGTCATCACCATGGTCGCGCCCGACCACCGCATCCTGTCCTCCTACATCCCCGACGGGAATGGCGGCTGGACCGAGTTCATGACCGCCCATTACCGCAAGGCCTGACCGTCGCCGGAAAGCAGAGGGATATGACGATGAAGCTATCCACCTATCTGATGTTCGACGGCAATTGCCGCGAAGCCTTCACGCTCTATCAGGCCGTGCTCGGCGGCACGCTGGCGGCGATGATGGATCACCGGGGCACGCCGGCCGAGGAGCATGTGCCGGAGGCCTGGAAGGACAAGATCCTGCATGCCTGCCTGGAGATCGAGGGCCAGATGCTGATGGCCTCGGACGCGCCGCCCGATCGCAGCGACGGCCCGATGCGCAGCGTCTCGGTTTCCGTCAACGTGCCCGAGGTGGCAGAGGCCGAGCGCATCTTCGCCGCCCTGTCGGAAGGTGCGACGGTCCAGATGCCGATGGCCGAGACCTTCTGGTCGCCGCGCTTCGGCATGCTGCGCGATCGCTTCGGCACCAACTGGATGATCGGCGCCGACATGCCGGCAGATAGGGCCAATTGCGGTTGAGCCGCCTGTCATTCCGGGGCGCCGCGTCAGCGGCGAACCCGGAACCTACGACCGGGTGAGCGGTCGAGGTCGGCCGGAGCCGGGACAGCCATTCGGTTGGCGTGGCATCCTGTCGTGGGTTCCGGGTTCTTCGCTGCGCGAAGCCCCGGAATGACCGGGGTCGCCTACCCCAACACCGCCCAGGCGATCAGCGCGGCGATGACCCAGAGCGCCCAGTTGCCCCAGCGGTTGCGCTGGGCTTCGGCGCGCCCGATCGCCGCGACGCTGCGCTCGTCCAGCGAAAACCCCTGGCGCGACGCGTCCTCGAGCTGGCCGAGCACGCGCTCGGCCCGGCTGAGCGTTTCCGGCAGCTTGCCCAGGCTGCCGAGCAGCGACTGCGCCCCGCGCCCCGCCTCCTGCAGCCGGCCGAGAGGCCCGAGATTCTGCGTGATCCAGTCGCGCACGACCGGCTCGGCCGTCTTCCACATGTCGAGATGGGGATCGAGCGTGCGCGCGACGCCCTCGACCACGACCATCGTCTTCTGCAGCATGACGAGCTCGGTCCGGGTCGCCATGTCGAACATGCCGGTAATCTCGAAGAGCAGCGTCAGCACCTTCGCCATCGAGATCTGGTCGGCGCTCTTGTCGTGGATCGGCTCGCCGACAGCGCGGATCGCCTGGGCGAAATCCTCGACCGCATGATGGCCCGGCACATAGCCGGCTTCGAAATGCACCTCCGCGACGCGGCGATAGTCGCGGGTGATGAAGCCGAGCAGGATTTCGGCGAGGAAGCGCCGCTCCTTCAGGCCGAGGCGGCCCATGATGCCGCCATCGACGGCGACGAGGCGCCCCTGCGCATCGACGAACAGGTTCCCGGGATGCATGTCGGCATGGAAGAAGCCGTCGCGGATCGCATGCTTCAGGAAGGACTGGATGACGTTGCGGCCGAGCGCCGGCAGGTCGTGGCCGGCGGCGCGCAGGCCCTCGATGTCGGAAAGGCGGATGCCGTCGATCCATTCATCGACGAGCATCTCGCGCGCGGTGAGCTGCCAGTCGGGTTCCGGCACCCGGAAATCGATGTCTTTCCTGGTGTTCTCGGCGAATTCCGAGAGGGCGGCTGCTTCCAGCCGCAGATCCATCTCCATGGTCACCGAGCGCGCCAGCGTCTCGACCACGCCGGTCATGCGCAGCCGGCGCGCTTCCGCCGAGCGGCTCTCGGCCAGTTCGGCGCCGAAGCGCATCGCGCCGAGATCGCGATGGAAGCGGTCGCGGATGCCAGGCCGCAGGATCTTGACCGCGACCTCGCTTCCATCCTTCAGCCGGGCACGATGCACCTGGGCGATCGAGGCCGCGGCGACGGGCTCGCTGAACTCGGAGAAGATCGTCTCGAGGGGCAGCCCATGTGCAGCCTCGACCGTGGCGCGCGCCTGCGCCATCGCAAAGGGCGGCATCCGGTCCTGCAGGGCCGAGAGATCGGACGCGATCCGCATGCCGACGACGTCCGGCCGAGTCGCGAGGAACTGCCCGAACTTCACATAGGACGGCCCCAATCGCGTCAATGCTGCCGCGAGCCGCGTCGCCGAGGTGCCGGCGCCGCGTCGTTCGATCAGCCGCCCGAGCCGGATCATCCCGCGCGCCAGCGGCGGCAACACGGAAGGGTCGACCAGAGCGAGTGCACCCTCGCGCGCCAGCACGAAGCCGACGCGAGCGGTGCGCGTGAGGTGGAAAAGCGCTGAAATCATTGGGCAGCCATGCGGGCCAGGTCGATCCCATCCTCAGCCCTCATCCTGAGGAGCCGCGGAGCGGCGTCTCGAGGGATGCTCCAGTTGGGTGTGGAGCCTTCGGGAGCATCCTTCGAGACGCGCTCCTGCGGACCGCTCCTCAGGATGAGGGCTTTGGGAGGGGCAAGAGGACCTGTCACAGCTTCCAGCCCGAATGCAGCGCCACGACGCCGCCGGTCATCGGCGTGAACTTCGCCCGGCGGAAGCCGGCGGCCTCGATCATCGCGGCGAAGGCCTGCGGCTTCGGGAATTTGCGGATCGACTCGACGAGATACTGGTAGGGCTCGGCCTCGCCCGTCACCATGCGGCCCATCGGCGGGATCACGTTGAAGGAATAGGCCTCGTAGACCTTGTCGAGCAGCGGCACGTCGACATGGCTGAATTCGAGGCAGAGGAAGCGGCCGCCGCGCTTGAGCACGCGATGGGCCTCGGCCAGCGCCTTGTCGATGCGCGGCACGTTCCGGATGCCGAAGGCGATCGTGTAGCAGTCGAAATGGTTGTCCGGCAGGCCGAGCGCCTCGGCATTGCCCTGCACGAAGCGGATGCGGTCGTCGTCGGGAAAGCGCTTGCGGGCCCGGTCGCGGCCGACGCCGAGCATCTCGGCATTGATGTCGAGCACGGTGACATCGGCCTGCGGTCCGCCGGCCTCCAACACCGAGAAGGCGACGTCGCCCGTGCCGCCGGCGACGTCGAGATGATGGAATGGGCGGTCCCTCGCCGGGTTGACCGCGGTCAGGAGCACGCTCTTCCAGGCCCGGTGGAGGCCTGCCGACATCAGATCGTTCATCAGGTCGTAACGACCCGCGACCTTGTGGAAGACATCGTCGACCTTGGCCTGCTTCTCGGCGAGCTTCACGGTCTCGAAGCCGAAATGGGTGGTGTCGGAGGCTGCTGTCACGATCGGGCCGGCCTTGTGCAAATCTGTCTTGTTTTCACCAGTGGCGATGAATAGCCAAAGGCGACGGGCTTGTCGCGGCCCGTCTCGACGCAGGCTTTACAGAAGAGTCCGACGATGCCCGAGCTTCCCGAGGTCGAAACCGTCAGGCGCGGGCTGGAGCCCGCCATGCTGGGCGAGACCTTCGCGCGCGTCGAGCAGAACCGGCCCGATCTGCGCTTTCCCCTGCCCGATCGCTTCGCCCTGCGCCTCACCGGCCGGCGCGTCGAGGCGCTGTCGCGCCGCGCGAAGTATCTGATCGCCGATCTCGACGACGGCCAGGCGTTGATCATGCATCTCGGCATGAGCGGGCGTTTCGTCGTCGAGGCGCCGGGCACGCCGCCGGTCGAGCCCGGCGCCTATTACAATGAGATCGGCCGCCACCTGATCCACGACCATGTCGTGTTCCATCTCGGCTCGGGCGCCCGCGTCACCTATAATGACGTGCGCCGCTTCGGCTTCATGGATCTCGTTCCGCGATCGGAACTCGCTGCTTCCAAGCATTTCGCCGGAATGGGCATCGAGCCGCTCGGCAACGAACTCTCCGGCGAGACGCTGGCGAAGCTCTTCGCCGGCAAGTTCGCGCCGCTGAAGGCCGCGCTGCTCGACCAGCGTCTCGTGGCGGGCCTGGGCAACATCTATGTCTGCGAAGCCCTGTTCCGGGCAGGGCTGCACCCGGAGTCCGAGGCCGGAACCATCGCGACGCCGACGGGCCGCCCCCGCCCGGCCGCGCATGAGCTGGCGCGGATCATCCGCGAGGTGCTGGAGGAGGCGATCCTGTCGGGCGGCTCGACCCTGCGCGACTTCGCCCATGCCGATGGCTCGCTGGGCTATTTCCAGCACCGCTTCAAGGTCTATGATCGCGAGGGCGCAGCTTGCGTCACGCCGGGTTGCGGCGGGCTCGTGAAACGGCTCGTGCAGTCCGGGCGCTCGACGTTTTATTGCGAGAGCTGTCAGCCGAAATAGCAACCGGACCTGCGGGACCGTTCACCGGACCTAAAACCCGGCCGGCTATCAGATTGCCTTCCTGCGTTGACCGAGCGAGCCTTGATGCAATTTCGATATATGGCCTCTTGGCTCTACTGGCTTCTGATCGGAATGTCGGTGACTGCGCAGACCTATGTGATGGCGCTCGTTATTCTCGGCCTCAAGGCACTGGCACCATCCCTGTTGAAGTCGCCGCCTCTCTTTCTCGCAATCAGCATACCCTTGGTGCTCTGTGCCTTTCTGCCGATCTTCGCGCTCGCCTTTCGCCTTCACGCGCGCATCCATCGATTTTATCCGGCCCGTCCGCTCGTCCTGACGGAGGAAGGGATCAGCTTCGACCTGTCTCTCGGGATCAGCGGGTTCGTCGCTTGGCGCGATGTCGCCAGGGTCGGCCGTTCCGGCTGGGGCTGGTGGCACGTCTTCATCGAATTCAAGCACAAGCTCTCCATCGGCCCAGCGGGCCTTGAAAGGGAGCTCAGTCGATTGTTGCTGCGCGGCGACCGCATTCTCCCATCAGGGCGGGAGTTCCTGAAAGCCGCACAGCACTATCATGCAATCGCATCCGGCCAGCCCGAAACCGCGGAACGGCTGGGCGAACCCCGCCAATCCATCTTGCGCAAGCTGGCATGGACTTGCCGGCGGCCGGCCCGCTAAAGCTGGCGGCACAGGACCATCCGGGAGGCCGCCATGGCTTATGAGACCATCCTCGTCGAAACCAAGGGCAAGGTCGGCGTCATCACGCTGAACCGGCCGCAGGCGCTGAACGCGCTGAACGGCCAGCTCATCGCCGAGATCAACACGGCCCTCGACGGTTTCGAGAAGGACGCCGCCATCGGCTGCATCGTCCTGACCGGCTCGGAGAAGGCCTTCGCCGCGGGCGCCGACATCAAGGAAATGCAGTCGCGCACGTACCCTGAGACCTATCTCGACGACAAATTCGCCGATTGGGATCGGATCGGCCAGCGCCGCAAGCCGATCATCGCGGCGGTCGCGGGCTTTGCGCTCGGCGGCGGCTGCGAGCTCGCCATGATGTGCGACTTCATCATCGCCGCCGACAATGCGCGCTTCGGCCAGCCCGAGATCAATCTCGGCGTCATTCCCGGCGCCGGCGGCACGCAGCGCCTGACCCGCGCCATCGGCAAGGCCAAGGCGATGGATCTCTGCCTGACCGGGCGGATGATGGATGTGAACGAGGCCGAGCGCTCGGGCCTCGTCGCCCGCATCGTGCCGCTCGCCGATCTGATGACCGAGGTGATGAAGGCGGCCGACGCCATCGCCGCCAAATCGCTGCCCTCCGTGCTGATGGCCAAGGAGACGGTCAACCGCGCCTTCGAGGTCACGCTGGCCGAGGGCGTACGCTTCGAGCGCCGCCTGTTCTCCTCGCTCTTTGCGACGCAGGACCAGAAGGAAGGCATGGCTGCCTTCGCCGAGAAGCGAAAGCCCGACTTCAAGAACAACTGACGCGAGCCCGGTGAATCGAGACCTGCCATGAGCATGACCATCAAGAGCCCCGAGGGACTCAAACTGCCAGTTTACGCCGATGTCGAGACGGCAGCGGAGCGCATCAGGGGCGTCGCGCATCACACCCCGGCGCTGACCTCGCGCACCGCCAACGCCCGCACCGGCGCCAATCTCGTCTTCAAGCCCGAGAACCTGCAGCGCATGGGCGCCTTCAAGTTCCGCGGCGGCTACAACGCGATCGCCGCTCTCTCGCCCGAGCAGAAGAAGGCCGGCGTCGTCACCTACTCCTCCGGCAACCATGCCCAGGCGATCGCCTATGCCGGCAAGCTGCTCGGCGTGCCCACGACGATCATCATGCCGCTGGACGCGCCCGCCGCGAAGGTCGCTGCCACGCGCGGCTACGGCGCCGAGATCATCACCTATGACCGCTATACTCAGGACCGACTCGCCATCGGCGCGGAACTCGCCCGGTCGCGCGGCCTCTCGCTGATCCCGCCCTACGACCATCCGGACGTGATCGCCGGCCAGGGCACGGTGGCCAAGGAGCTGATCGAGGATGCCGGCCCGCTCGACATGCTGCTGGTCTGCCTCGGCGGCGGCGGCCTGCTCGCCGGCTGCGCGCTGGCGGCCAAGGCGCTGAACCCGACCTGCCGCGTCTTCGGCGTCGAGCCCGAGGCCGGCAATGACGGCCAGCAATCGCTGCGCTCGGGCAAGATCGTCAAGATCCCGGTGCCCAAGACCATCGCCGACGGCGCCCAGACGCCCTTCCTCGGCGACTACACCTTCCCGATCATCCAGGCGCTGGTCGAGGATATCGTCACAGTGAGCGACGAGGCCCTGGTCTCCGCGATGCGCTTCTTCGCCGAGCGGATGAAGCTCGTCGTCGAGCCGACGGGCTGCCTCGCGGCCGCAGCCGCCTTCACCGGTGCCGTGCCGGTCGAGGGCCGGCGCGTCGGCATCATCATCAGCGGCGGCAATGTCGATCTGGCGAGCTATGCCCGCTTCCTCGCTCCCAACAGCTGAAAAGAGCAAAGCCTGTCGCGATTCCGCGTTGACGCCGGCTTAGGTTGAGACTATACGCCTCCCACTCGCGACGGCCCGCGAAAGCATCGGTCGTCGCTCACGCATTTCCACTACGGTAGCGGTCGGTGCCCGCCAGGCAAAATGCCAGGCGTCCGGACGCGATGAAGACGAGGACGTATCCGATGGCCAATACGACGTCGGCCAAGAAGGCGACGCGCAAGATCGAGCGCCGCACCGAGGTCAACAAGGCGCGCCGTTCGCGGATGCGCACCTTCCTGCGCAAGGTCGAGGAGGCGATCGCCTCCGGAGACAAGGGCGCCGCCTCCGAGGCTCTGAAGGCCGCCCAGCCCGAAATCATGCGCGCCGCTCAGAAGGGCATCGTGCACAAGAACACCGCCTCGCGGAAAGTCTCGCGTCTCGCGCATCGGATCGGCGCCCTCGCCTCCTGATTGCAGCTCGCGACCTTTCGCAGCACAACAAAAAAGCCCGGCCTCGTGCCGGGCTTTTTTGTTGTCTTTGAGCCGACTTGTTGCCGATCTACAACAGTCTCCAGAGGATGAAATCTCAGCGCCCGATTGGTTGATTCCGCAATCTTTCCGGGGCTTTACGGGGTTGACTCCGGGCGGCGTTTCAGGGCCGGAAATCGGCCGCTCCGACCCATTGGGCCGCGCAGGGAAAGCGCATATTTTTCATGACCTTAGTGGGCAAAGCATTTCTCTTTGTGGAATCGCGGCGAGTCTCGGGCACCCCGCCGGGGGGCTGGAAAAAAAAGATTCGGGGCCCTCGCTGCCTCGCCTTCATGAAGAAAATCTTAAGTTCCCCAACCAATTGCGAGCCGGCTGCCGGTAGGTCACGGAGGCCCTTGCGGGGGGTGACTCCGGCCAGCCCGGAGAGGGGGATATTGCAGCCCGTCGAGAGCGCCCTGTAAGGTCTTTTTCAACGCCGGTCGGACAGCGATGACCGCCCGGCATTTCCACAAGATTATCAGGTTTTGGCTCGCGACCGGGGAGGTTGGAGGATGCGGCTCTTTGTCTTTATGAGTTGAGATGAAGTGCGGCGGCGCCTTCCGGCGAGCCTTTCAAGCGTAATCGATCAGATCGGACCGGGGAACCGGCGAGCGCTCGCGTTCGTGGGAACCCTCGTCCTTTGACCGGACAGAACAGCGCCGGTCGGACGGACACATTCGTGTTTCGTCGCGGCCAGGTGCGTGAATTTTCGACGAAATGGGGCAGACGATGTTCGAACGGCGACAGATGAACGAGGCAGTGGAGGTTGCGTCGGCGTCGATGGTGGCGGAGTTGGTGGAGCCGGTTCGGCCGGCCGAGGAGGGCGCGGTGCACCCCATGGCGATTCAGGCTTCGCCAGCCGAAGCCTGGGACCGAGTACGACGCCGCCTGCGGGCGGAGCTCGGCGAGGACGTGTTCTCGAGCTGGTTCGCCCGTGTCGAGCTCGGCGGCATCGTCGACGGCGTCGCCTATCTCACCGTGCCCACCCGCTTCCTGAAGAGCTGGCTCGAGGCGCATTATGCCGAGCGGCTGCGGGTCAACTGCATGGCCGAGCTGCCGGACCTCAACGGCATCATGCTCTCGGTGCGCCAGGTCGCCTCGCGCGATGCCGCGCAGCCTCCCGCCGAGATCGTGGCCTTGCGCAGCCGCCCAGCTCAACCTGCACCCGCCGAGACCAAGCCCGCCCCGGCCGGCATCGTCGCCGCCGAGCCCGGCGAACGCGATCTGGTCGACGCCTGCGGCACGCTGCTCGACCGCCGGATGAGCTTCCAGGCCTTCATCGTCGGCAAGTCGAACCAGCTCGCTTTCGCCGCGGCCGAGCGCATCGCGGCGGCGCCCGCCGGCACCGCGCCCTATAACCCGCTCTACATCCATGCCGGCGTCGGCCTCGGCAAGACGCATCTGCTCCAGGCGATCGCCCAGGAGGCTCGCAGCCAGGGCAAGCGCGTGGCCTATTTCACCGCCGACCGCTTCATGTACGGCTTCGTCGCCGCGCTGAAATCCCAGACGGCGCTCGCCTTCAAGGAGAAGCTGCGCGGCATCGACCTGCTCGTCGTCGACGACGTCCAGTTCATCCAGGGCAAGTCGATCCAGCAGGAGTTCGGCCACACGATCAATGCGCTGATCGACGCCGGCAAGCAGATCGTCGTCGCCGGCGACCGGCTCGCCAATGATCTCGAGGCCCTGGACGAACGCATCCGCTCGCGTCTCGGCGGCGGCCTCGTCGTCGAGGTCGGCGATCTCGACGAGGCGCTGCGGGCCAAGATCCTGGCTGGCCGGCTCGATGCGCTGCACGCGGCGCACCCGAATTTCCACGTCAATCCCGACGTCGTGTCTTATGTATCCCGCGTCGTCGCCACCAATGGCCGCGACCTGGACGGCGCCGCCAACCGGCTGCTCGCCCATGCGACCCTGTCCGGCCAGGCGGTGACGCTTGAGACGGCCGAGGCTGCGATCCGCGACCTGGTTCGCACCCGCGAGCCGCGGCGCGTCAAGATCGAGGATATCCAGAAGCTGGTCGCGACCCGCTACAATGTCAGCCGTGCCGACATCCTGTCGGAGCGCCGCACCGCCGCCGTGGTCAAGCCGCGCCAGATCGCGATGTATCTCTCCAAGGCGCTGACGCCGCGCTCCTTGCCGGAGATCGGCCGGCGCTTCGGCGGCCGCGATCACACCACGGTGCTGCACGCCGTGCGCAAGATCGAGAAGGCGATCACCGAGGATCGCTCGCTGCATGACGAGGTCGATCTCCTGAAGCGCATGCTGCAGGAGTAAGGGGCGGTAACCGCCCCCAATCGGCGGGCGGCGCGTCCGGCTTGCGGCGTTTGGCTGTGATTGAGGCGGCGGCTGGCCCTTGCGCCCACCGCTGGCCTCCGGCAATGTCGCGGGCCATTCCGTCGCCCGCGCATCCGCCGCGGGCGCCAGCACGCCAGAAGATCCGAAGCCGATGAAGGTCACTGTCGAACGTTCCACCCTGCTCAAGTCGCTGG
>DATDBB010000321.1:0-34452 GCA_036525085.1 Allobosea sp. | reverse complement strand
ATCGCGGTCAACAGGCCGGACCCGGTAATGATGCTGGAATACTGGAACCAGCCCGACGCCACCGCGGCGAAATTCATCGGCGACTGGCTGGTCACCGGCGATACCGGGTCGCGCGACGATGAGGGCTATTTCTGGTTCCAGGGCCGCGACGACGACATCATCTCCTCGGGCTCCTACCGCATCGGCCCGGGCGATATCGAGGATTGCATCATCCGCCACCCCGCCGTGCTGATGGTGGCGGTCGTCGGCGTGCCCGATCCCGTCCGCACCGAGATCGTCAAGGCCTTCGTGTTGCCGAAGCCGGGCATCGATCCCTCCGCGGCGCTGGCAGCCGAGATCCAGGCCTTCGTGCGCGACCGGCTGGCGGCCTACCAGTATCCGCGCGAGGTCGAGTTCGTGACGGAGCTACCGCTGACCGCCACAGGCAAGATCATGCGCAAGGATTTGCGGAATCGGGAGATCGAGAAGCAGCGGGGCGGCTGAAACCTATCGTCATGCTCGGGCTTGACCCGAGCATCTCTGGCAGAAGGAGGCCCCGACGCACCTTGTTCGGCAGGAGATTCTCGGGTCTGCGCTACGTTCCGCCCGAGAATGACGACGCTGCTATCGCGCCTCCAGCACCAGCTCGAAGGTCATCAGCACCGGATTGTCGCCGCGCTTCAGCCGCCCGCTCGCCAGCGTGCCCTTGTAGTCGACCAGCGCGACATCGATCGCAGCCTCGAACCCGCCCTCGCCCGCCGCGATCCGTCCATGAGTGATCGCGACCTCCGTGGCGAAATTCTCGACCACCCCGCCATCCGCGAAGCGCGCGCCGATCGTCGAGCCGACACCGCCATGGATTACGGCCTCCCGGATGCCATGCTCGGCGCAGAACCCCTCCAGCGCTCCGCAGAAATCGACGTTGGGCTTCACCCGCAGCGCAAAGAAACGCCCGTTGCGCGTCGCGTCGAGCAGCGCCGCCGGTTTCGGCCCGAACAGTTTGAAATTCGTCTCCCCGTCCGGCTCGGCGACGAAAGCCGTCCCGTCGAGCCCGACCGCCGGCAGCGTGATCGTCTCGGCGACCACCGTCTCGTCGGGCAGGATATGACCCCCGCTGCGCTTGGCCGGCCCCTCGGCCCAGAGTGCATGGGCGTGGAAGAACGGCGCGCCGTCGCGCTGGCCGAAGGTCATCGCGCCGAGCTCGACCTGCGTCACCCCCGCTGGCCGGAAGGTCTCGCTGTAGAAAGCGGCATGTTCCGGCGTCTTCGACAGCGCGGGCATCACATAGGCGAAGGGCGAGAGCTTGAGCCCGTCAAGCTTGGCCACGCCGGAGACGAAGCCCGCCGCCGCGAAGCTGCGCCTGACGGCCTCCAGCAGCGGCAAGCCCGCCTGCAGCGTCATCGGGAAGGAAAGCCCATGGCACTCCGCCCACTGGATGCGCTCGGGCGTGCCGATGCCGGGCTGCTCGATCCGCCTCACTTTGCCTTCCCCTTCAGGAAATCGAGCTCGCCACGCTTTTCCAGCTCGTCCTTGACGAGGCGTTTCGGCACCTTGCCATAGCCGGATTTCGGCAGGGCCTCCCAGAACAGGAAACGCTTCGGCATCTTGTAGCGCGCGATCTTGGGGCTAAGGAAATCGGCGATCTCGGCCTCCGTCGCGCGCTGTCCTGGCCTGTTGACGCAGACCGCGATGCCGATCTCGCCCCAGACCGGGTCGGGCACGCCGAGCACCGCGACCTCGGCGATCGCCGGATGGGTCAGGATCTTCTCCTCGATCTCGCGCGGATAGATGTTCGAGCCGCCGGAGATGTACATGTCCGAGGCGCGGCCGGTGATGTAGACGAAGCCCTGCTCGTCCATATGGCCGAGATCGCCGGTGCGGAACCAGCCGTCGCGGAAGGATTTCGCATTGGCCTCGGGGTTGTCGTAGTAGCCGGCGAAGACGGCCGGGCCGATCACGCAGATCTCGCCCTGTACGCCCGGCTCGACCTCGCGGCCCTCATCGTCCTGGATCTGCACCTGCATCGCGGTGCGGGCGAAGCCGCAGGTGCCGGCGCGCGCATTCGGCCCGTCCTCCGCAGTGTGCAGGGAGGGCGGCAGCACCGTGATGTTGCCGGTGACCTCGCCCAGCCCGAAATACTGCACCAGCACCTTGCCGAGCTTGGCCAGAGCCCGCTTCTGGTCCTCGCGATACATCGGCGCGCCGGCATAGATGACATAGCGCAGGCTGGAATGATCATGACTGTCGACAGCCGGATGCTCGACCAGCATCTTCAGGATCGTCGGCACCGTGAACAGGCTGGTGACGCGATGGCGTGCGATCAGCCTGTAGGCCTCGTCGATGTCGAAGCGCTCGGTCGGCAGCAGGATCGTCGTCGCGCCGTGCGCCGCCAGCATCAATTGATGCACGCCCGCGCCATGCGAGAGCGGCGCCACCACGAGCGATGAATCGGCCTCGGTCGTGCCCGGTACAAGATCGCAGAGATGGTTGGTGATGACGAAACCCATCTGGCCATGCGTCAGCACGGCAGCCTTGGAACGCCCGGTCGTGCCTGAGGTGAAGAAGAACCAGCAGGGATCGTCATGCTCGACCGCGACGTCGACGACGCGCTCGCCGGCGTGCCGTGCGATCACCGCCTCGACCTCGTCGTCCCCGAAGCTGCCGGGCCCGATCCGCCAGGTGAATTCGGGCGCAGGATTCGCCGCCGCGACCGCCGCCGCATGGTCGGGAAAGTCGCCGTGGCAAAGGAAGGCCTTCGCTCCCGACGAGGTAGAGAGATAGGCGACCTCGTCGGGCAACAGCCGGAAATTCGTCGGCACCCAGACGGCGCCAAGCCGGAAGGTCGCGAACATCGAAACGAACATCGCGTCGCAGTTCTTGGAATGGACCAGGATGCGGTCGCCCTTGCCGATGCAGCGCGCCCGCAGGCCCGCCGCCAGCGCCGAAACCTGCGCGTCGAGCTCAGCCCAGCTTATCGTCAGCTCGCCCCAGATGAAGGCCGGATGATCCGCCAGACGCCGCGCATTCTGCGCGGCGATATGGCCGAGATTCATCACCCGCCGCGTCATGGGTATGACGCCTCCGGTGCGGGTGGAGGACAGCGATGCAGCCATGTCAGGCACTCCCATATCGATATTGTCCCAAGCAAGCCTGAGAATCGGGAACAACTGCGCCGTCATCCCGGACGCAGCGCAGCGGAGATCCAGGATCCATGCCTGAACCGTTCCGGAATGGATCCCGGGTCTCCCTTCGGTCGCCCGGGATGACCCGCGCCTTAAGGGCAGGTCGAGCGAAGAACCGGAACCATATGATGCGTCCCATCATGCCCGCCTCGCCTCGACCGGTGCGACCGCGGGACGGCCGACGCGGCTCGCCGTCTTGCGCCCTGACACGAACATCTCGGCCAGCAGGCGCTCCATCCGGGCGACCTCCCGCGCGAGATGGCCGCCGAGCTCCTCCTGCCGTTCCGGCTGCATGCGGCTGTCGATCGCGGCCAGACTCAAGGCCCCGGCGACGCGCCCGTCGGGATAGCGGAAGGCGGCGCCGATGCCCCAGGAGCTGGAGACGAGCCGGCCGGGATTGACCGCGAAGCCGCGCTCCCGCGCCAGCGCCAGATCGCCCCGGATCAGCTCCGGCGCGAAGCCCGGATAATGCGTCAGCAGGACCGGCGAATTGGCCTCCATGATTCGGTCCACATCATCGTCCGGCAGCGCCGCCAGCATGGCGAGCGAGCCCGCGCCGACGCCCAGCGGATGCTGCAGCCCGGCCTGCAGCGCATGGGTCCGCACCGGATAGGTGCCCTCCTCGCGATGCAGGCAGACCGAATAGTTCTCCCGCCGGATCGACAGGAAGCTCGTATCCATCGTCACGGCCGACAGGCGCCGCAGGCTCTCCATCGCGAGTTCGAGCAAGCCATGCCGGCGCGCCGCCAGGACGCCGAGCACGAAAGCCTCCTCGCCGAGGCAGTAATGCCGCGATTGCGGCTCCTGCTCGACGAGGCCGGCCCGCATCAGCGCCAGCAGCAGACGCCGCGCCGTCGGCTTGTTGAGGCCGCTGCCCGTCACGATCTCGGCGAGCGGCAACCCGCCAGCCGGCTCGCGGCCGATCAGCGCAAGCAGCCGCAGAGCGCGATCGACGCTCTGCGAACCGGACATCCCGGCGCGCGCTTCGTTGAACTGTGCCACCTTGGCTTCCTCGAGCCAGGTCCACGATATGGACCTTATTCTTGTCGAATGAGACTAGATCGCTCCATTCCGGATTGCAATGCAGTCTCCGTCGTGTAATCTCCCCGTCAACCTGATGTGACTTCGATCACAGTATGGACCGCGCCGACGGCTGCCCAACAAGCCAACAAGATCGACGCGCATGGGAGGACAAACCGATGCCGATGCAGGCAACCCGCAAGGGCGCCGGCCGCGCGCCCGACGCCATCACGCCGCCGGCTGACGCAAGCGTCGCCACGCGCTGCAACGCCCGTCGCGGCTGAGGCGGCACATGGTCGACATTGCCGACAGGATCGCCCTGCCCGAGGATCTCGCCGATCTGGACGATGTCCGTCCGGGCTCTCCCATCATGCGGCCGGTCGAGATGGTCGCGGCCGGACTGGTCGCGCTGATCATCGGCGTGCTGCTGCTCGGCGTGACCTCGCGCTATGTCTTTTCCTTGCCGGTGGTCTGGATCGACGAGGTCGCCTCGATCTCCTTCCTCTGGCTCGCCATGCTCGGCGCCGCCATCGCCATCGACCGCAACGAGCATCTGCGGCTGACGCTCTTCGTCGGCATGATGCCGGAGCGCCTGCGCGGCTTCACCAACACCTTCGCACTGCTGGTCGTCGCGGCCTTCTTGCTGGCGATGGTCTATCCGGCCATCGACTATGCGATCGAGGAGAGTTTCGTCACCTCGGCTGCGCTGAACATCCCCAATAGCTGGCGCGTCTCCGCCATCGCCACCGGCATCATCCTGATGACGCTGCTGGCCCTGCGCCATGCGGTGCGAACCTCGACCCTGCGCGACCTTGTCCTCGCCACCGCCCTGGTCGTCGCCATCGGCGTGGCCTTCTGGCTGCTGACCCCGACCTTCAAGGGGCTGGGCTACGGCAACATCCTGATCTTCCTGCTCGGCGTCGTCGCGCTCTGCCTAGTGGCCGGCGTGCCGATCGCCTTCTGCTTCGGCATGGGCACGCTCTGCTTCCTGATGTTCTCGACCAGCGTGCCGATGATCGTCATGGTCGGCCGCATGGATGAGGGCATGTCGAGCATCATCCTGCTCTCGGTGCCGATCTTCGTGCTGCTCGGCTGCGTGCTCGACGCCACCGGCATGGGCAAGGCGATCGTCGACTTCCTCGCCTCGATGCTCGGCCATGTCCGCGCCGGCATGTCCTATGTGCTGCTCGGCTCGCTCTTTCTCGTCTCCGGCATCTCGGGCTCGAAGGTCTCCGACATGGCGACGGTCGCGCCCGCCCTGTTCCCCGAAATGAAGCGGCGCGGCTACCAGCCCAAGGAACTGATCGCGCTGCTCTCGACCGGCGCGGCGATGGCCGACACGGTGCCGCCCTCGATCGTGCTGATCGTGCTGGGCTCGGTCGCGGGCGTCTCGATCGCGGGCCTGTTCAACGCCGGTTTCGCCATCGCCATGGTGCTGTTGCTGGCGCTCGCCATCCTCGCCCGCTGGAAGGCCCGGAACGAGGATCTCAAGGGCGTAAAGCGCGTCTCGCTCTCCGTCATCGGCAAGACCGCGCTGATCGCAGGGCCCGCGCTGGTTCTGCCCTTCATCATTCGCGGCGCGGTCGGTGGCGGCATCGCCACCGCCACGGAAGTCTCGACCATCGCGGTTCTCTACGCGCTGATCATCGGCATGATCCTCTATGGCGGCATCAGCCCCAGGAAATTCTATGCGATGTTCGTCGAGACCGCCGCCCTCTCGGGCGCGATCCTGATGATCCTCGGCACGGCGCTCGCCATGGCCTGGGCGCTGACCCAGACCGGCTTCGCCCGCGACCTCGCCAATGTCATGACCGGCCTGCCCGGCGGCTGGCTCACCTTCATGGCGGTGACGATCGTCGTCTTCATGGTCCTCGGCTGCGTGCTCGAGGGCCTGCCCGCCATCGTGCTGATGGCGCCGCTGATGTTCCCGATCGCCAAGAATCTCGGCATCAACGACGTGCATTATTCGATGGTGGTCGTCACCGCGATGAACATCGGCCTGATGACGCCGCCGATCGGCATCGGCTTCTACATCGCCTGCAAGATCGGCAATGTCTCGCCCGACGAGGCGATGGGCGCGATCTGGCCCTATCTGATCGCCCTGATCGCCGGCCTCGTGATCATCGCGGCCGTACCGGGCCTCTCGACCTGGGTGCTGTGAGGGAGAAGCGCGACGCCGACAGCATGCCGACACCCGCTTCCCGGCAACGACCGGGCAGGTTCACGAATGACAACGCATTTCCGGGAGAAACGACCATGACCATTTCACGCCGCACCCTGCTGCAGGGCACAGCCGCCGCCTCCGCGATCGGCACCTTCCACATCGGCAATGCCTTCGGACAGACCGCCGAGTTCACCTACAAATACGCCAACAACCTGCCCATCGCGCATCCGTTGAACGTGCGCGCCAACGAGGCGGTCGAGAAGATCAAGGCCGAGACCAAGGGCCGCGTCGCCATCCAGATCTTCCCGAACAACCAGCTCGGCTCCGACACCGACATGCTGAGCCAGGTCCGCTCCGGCGGCGTCGAGTTCTTCACGCTTTCGCCGCTGATCCTCTCGACGCTCGTGCCCAACGCCTCGGTTTCGGGCATCGGCTTCGCCTTCCCGAACTACGACGCCGTCTGGAAGGCGATGGACGGCGAACTGGGCGCCTATGTGCGCGGCCAGATCGGCAAGGCCAACCTCGTCGTCATGGACAAGATCTGGGACAACGGCTTCCGCCAGATGACGTCCTCGACGCGGCCGATCAACACGCCCGACGACCTCAAGGGCTTCAAGATCCGCGTGCCGGTCTCGCCGCTCTGGACCTCGATGTTCACCGCCTTCCAGTCCTCGCCGGCGAGCATCAACTTCGCCGAGGTCTACACCGCGCTGCAGACCAAGGTCGTCGACGGCCAGGAGAACCCGCTCGCGATCATCTCGACCGCCAAGCTGTTCGAGGTGCAGAAATATCTCTCGATCACCAACCACATGTGGGACGGCTTCTGGTTCCTCGGCAACAAGCGCGCCTGGGAGCGCCTGCCGGAGGATTTGCGCGCGATCGTCGCCAAGAACCTCAACGCCGCCGCCGAACTGGAGCGCGCCGACGTCGCCAAGCTCAATGCCGGCCTGCAGGGCGATCTCGCCTCCAAGGGCATGGTCATCAACGAGACCAAGGCTGACCCCTTCCGCGATGCCCTGCGCAAGGCCGGCTTCTACGCCGAGTGGAAGAAGAAGTATGGCGACGAGGCCTGGGCCATCCTGGAGAAGGCCGTCGGCGGCTCGCTGAGCTGAGACGCTTCCAACACCCGCGCCGTCATCCCGGACAAGCCGCGAAGCGGCGCTGATCCGGGATCCATGCCCGAACCGTTCCCGCATGAATCCCGGGTCTTCGCTTCGCTCCGCCCGGGATGACGGCGCGTTTCCACGACTTCGTAGAGAGAGATAGCCATGCCCGACCGGCTCAAGGGCAAGATCGCCATCGTCTTCGGCGCAGGCTCCTCCGGCGCCGGCTGGGGCAACGGCAAGGCGGCGGCCGTCGCCTTCGCCCGCGAGGGCGCCCGCATCGCCTGCATCGACATCAGCCAGGCGGCAGCCGACGAAACCGCGGCGATCATCACGGCTGAGGGCGGCATTGCGATTGCCCTCGCAGCCGACGTCACCGAGCAGGCTTCGATCGATGCCGTCGTCGCGGCGACGATGACGCGCTTCGGCCGCATCAACATACTCCACAACAATGTCGGCGTGACCCATATGGGCGGGCCGGTCGAACTCTCCGAAGAGCAGTTCAAGGCGGCGATCGACCTCAATCTCGGCCCGGTCTACCGCTGCTCCAAGGCCGTCATCCCGCATATGCTGGCAGGCGGCGGCGGCGCGATCGTCAACATCTCCTCGATCGCCGCGATCCGCTGGGTCGGCTATCCCTACTTCGCCTATTACGCCACCAAGGCGGCGGTGAACCAGGCGACGGTCGCGCTCGCCATGCAATATGCGCGGCGGGGCATCCGGGCCAACTGCATCATGCCCGGCCTGATCGACACGCCGATGATCTACAAGCAGATTTCCGGGCAATATGCGTCGGCCGAGGAGATGGTCGCCGCCCGCGACGCGCTCGTGCCGATGGGCAAGATGGGCACCGCCTGGGACATCGCCAATGCGGCGGTCTTCCTGGCCTCCGACGAGGCGAAGTTCATCACCGGCGTCTGCCTGCCCGTCGATGGAGGGCAAACCTGCTCGGTCGGGACGATGGGGTAGCTTCCAGCTTGTTCCGTGAAACGCGCCGTCATCCTGGGCGACCGAAGGTCGTCCTGGGATCCATCGTAGAGGGCTGCGCCCTACGATGGATCCCAGATCTGCGCCGCTGCGCGGCTTGTCCAGGATGACGGCAACGGTTCCGAGCCAGGAATTTTGCCTTCACCTCCGCCGCGCGATCCAGTCCGCCAGCGGCCCCGGCAGACCCGTACTCTCCTTGCCCGCCGGCCGCCGGAAGCTGCCTTCGCGCGCCTTGAGCGGGCGCAGCAGCGCCAGCGTCTCGGCCTGCTTCACCGCCGCCTGCACCTGGTCGATCACCGGCACCGGGATGCGCTCGCGCACCCGCGCCGCCAGCCCCGCCAGCGGCGCACCGGCGAGGATCACCACATCGGCCTGCGTGCTCGCCACCGCATCATTGGCGAGCGTGACCAGCAATTCCTCCTTCTCCTCCTGCACCTCGGAGATCGAGCGGAAGGCGCCCTCCAGCATCCGGATGCCGGCGCAGCGATCGGCCATGCCATGCATCTCGACGCATTCCTGATACCAGGGGCCGAGCGCCGTCGCGAAGGTGACGATGGCAAAGCGCCGCCCGAGCATGCAGGCCGTCAGCATCGCCGCTTCCGCCATGCCGACGACCGGCACCTCGAACAATTCGCGCGCAGCGAACAGCCCGGGATCGCCGAAGGCCGCGATCACCGCCACATCATAGCTCCCCGCCCGCTCGGCCAGCATTTCCAGCGCGATCGCGCCGCCGATCTGCGCCTCGGCGCGCGTCGAAATATAGGGCACGCCGCGGGGCGCGGTCGCCGGCAGGATCTGCGTTCCGGGCGCGACGACCTGCTGGGCCGCATCGACGAGGCGCGCGGTCAGGCTCTCGCTGGTGTTGGGGTTGAGCAGCAGGATCTTCATCGGTCACCGTCCAAATCGCCACCGCATCGGCACGTCTCTGCGCCACGCTGCACCCCGCGTGCCATGTCCGCCCCCGCAGGGCCAGCCATGCCGCCAAACCTTGCCTGCAAAGTCCGCGAGCGATATTCCAACCATGGAACACTTGATCCATTTCGCCGGCGCTGCCAGAACGATGAGAATCGTTCCAACGATGTAGAGGCGTGATTGATGCAGAGGCTTGGTTGATGGATGATGGGACGGCCCCCGGGCTCCCCCGCGATTTCGACGGGCTGAGGGCGCTGATCCTCGGCCGCCGCCAGTCGCTGCCGAAACGCATCGCCCAGGTCGCCGCCTATGCGCTCGACAATCCCGACGAGATCGCCTTCGGCACCGCCGCCAGCATCGCCGTCGCGGCCGGCGTCCAGCCCTCGACGCTGGTGCGCTTTGCCCAGCATCTCGGCTTCGACGGCTTCACCAGCCTGCAGACGGTGTTCCGCGAGCGCCTGCGCGAGCGCAATTCGAGCTATGAGGAGCGCCTCGCCGCCTTGCGCGCCGATGTCGGCGGCAACGGTGCCAACCACCGCATCCTCGAAGGCTTCCTGACCGCATCGGGCACCTCGCTCGACCTGATGGCCCGTTCCCTCGACGAAGCGGTGCTCGACCGGGCCATCGCAGCGCTCGCCGGCGCCGAGACGATCTACATCCTCGCACGGCGTCGCTCCTATCCGGTCGCGAGCTACATGGCCTATGCGCTCGGCAAGCTCGGCGTGCGCTATCAACTCGTCGAATCGGCCGCGGGTCTGAGCCCCGAGATCCTCTCCTTCGCCACCAGACGCGACATCGCGCTGGCGGTCAGCTTCTCGCCCTATGCGGCGGAGACGATCGACGAAGCGCGCCTGCTTTCCGAGCGCGGCGTGCCCGTGATCGCCATCACCGACAGCGCGTTTTCGCCGCTGGTCCAGTTCGCGACGATCTGGTTCGAGGTCGCGGAGGCCGATTTCGGCGGCTTCCGCACGCTCTCGGCGACGATGGCTCTGTCGATGGCGCTGGCCGTCGGCATCGGCGAAGCGAGGCGCGACCGCAAACCCGGCAAGGATCGCCGCAAGGGCTAGAGCATGATGAATTGCCGCGGAACCACGCCGTCTTTCCGGGGGTTCGCGATAGCGAAGAGCCCGGAACCCAGAACCGATACGCGTTTAGGAACGGCTGCGGAACGGTCGAGCTTTCGCGAAAAGGCGCATCGGCTCTGGGTTCCGGGCTCCAGGCCTGCGGCCTGCCCAGGAATGACCGCGTAGTTCCACGGCAAATCCTCGGGGCTGGCCTAGCGCGCCCGAACAGATTAAAGCATTCAGGAACATACGTTCCGAATTGACTGTTCCATAGAATTATCATTTCGTAGACGACGCATCGCCGGAGCCATCGGGCAACCGGCGGGCCGCGGGTATGGCTAGGGTATGGAAAGCCGGGAGAAACACATGGCGGGATCGCAGGGCGGGCCGGGCCACGCGCTCGACGTCATCACCATCGGCCGCGCCTCGGTCGATCTCTACGGCCAGCAGATCGGCTCGCGCCTGGAGGACGTCACCTCCTTCGCCAAATCAGTCGGCGGCTGCCCGGCCAATATCGCCATCGGCACCGCCCGGCTCGGCCTGCGCTCGGCCCTGCTGACGCGCGTCGGCAATGAGCAGTTCGGCCGCTTCCTGCGCGAGCAGCTCGCTCGCGAGGGCGTCAATCTCGACGGGCTGAAGACGGACCCAACCCGGCTGACCGCGCTCGCCATCCTCTCGGTCGAGAGCGACACCTCCTTCCCGCTGCTGTTCTACCGCGAGAACTGCGCCGACATGGCGCTGGAAGAAGACGACGTCGACGAAGGCTTCCTCGCCACCGCGCGTGCCGTCGTCGTCACCGGCACCCATTTCGCAAAGCCCAACACCGAGGCCGCCCAGCGCAAGGCGATGCGCCTGATGCGCGCGCAGGGCGGCAAGGTCGTGCTCGACATCGACTACCGTCCCAATCTCTGGGGGCTGGCCGGCCATGCCGAGGGCGACAGCCGCTACATCGCATCAGTGGCCGTCTCGGCCCGGATGAAGACCGTGCTGCCGGGCTGCGACCTGATCGTCGGCACCGAGGAAGAGGTGCTGATCGCCTCGGGCGAGAGCGAGTTGCTCCCGGCGCTGAAGACGATCCGCGCGCTTTCCTCCGCCACCATCGTCCTCAAGCGCGGCCCGATGGGCTGCATCGTCTACGATGGCGACATCCCCGACGATCTGGAGGCCGGCATCGTCGGCAAGGGCTTCCCGATCGAGGTCTACAACGTGCTCGGCGCGGGCGATGCCTTCATGTCCGGCTTCCTGCGCGGCTGGCTCGGGGCTGAGAGCCTGCAGACCGCCGCGACCTGGGCCAATGCCTGCGGCGCGTTTGCCGTCTCGCGCCTGCTCTGCTCGCCCGAGAGCCCGACCTTCGCGGAGCTGCAATACTTCCTGAAGAACGGCAGCCCCCATCGCGCCCTGCGCAAGGACGAGGCGATCAACCACATCCATTGGGCGACGACGCGCCGGCGCGACATCCCCTCGCTGATGGCGCTCGCCTGCGACCATCGCTCCCAATTGGAGGACATAGCGAAGAAGGCTGGCGCCGATCCCGCCCGCATCCGCGATTTTAAGGTGCTCGCCGTCAAGGCCGCTGCCAGCGTCGCCAATGGCCGGCCCGGCTTCGGCATGCTGCTCGACGAGAAGCATGGCCGCGAGGCGATGTTCGAATTCGCCCGCCACCCCTTCTCCTGGCTCGGCCGCCCGGTCGAACTGCCGGGCTCGCGCCCGCTGCGCTTCGAGGTGAGCCAGGACATCGGCTCGCTCCTGCCGGAATGGCCGGTCGACCACTGCATCAAGGCACTCTGCTTCTATCATCCCGACGACGAGCCGGCGCTGAAGCAGGCCCAGCAGGACAAGCTGCGCGGCCTGTTCGAGGCGGCCCGCAAGGTCGGCCGGGAATTGCTGGTCGAGATCATCGCCGGCAAGAACGGCCCGCTCGCCGACGACACCGTCGCCCAAGCCCTGGAAGAACTCTACGCGCTCGGCATCAAGCCGGACTGGTGGAAGCTCGAACCGCAATCCTCCCCCGCGGCCTGGGCAGCGATCGAGACGACCATCGCGAAGAACGATCCCTGGTGCCGCGGCGTGCTGCTGCTCGGCCTCGACGCACCCGCGGAAGAACTGCAGGCGGGCTTCGCGGCCACGGCCGGCGCGCCCATCGTCAAGGGCTTCGCCGTTGGCCGGACCATCTTCATGGCGGCCGCCGAGGGCTGGCTTTCCGGCAAGCTGGATGACGAGGCCGCCATCGCCGACATGGCCCGGCGCTTCGGCGCCTTGACCGACCTCTGGCTTGCCACGCGCGGCCGCAAGGCGGCATAGCTTTCGATGCGCCCTTCACACCCGCGCGGGTCATCCCGGACGCAGCGAAGCGGAGATCCGGGATCCATTCCGGAGCACTTGCCGGAGAGGTTCCGGCATGGATCCCGGGTCTCCCTGCGGTCGCCCGGGATGACGGTGGCTTGTGTTGCAAAGAGTCGGGATTCGAGATGACCGCCACCATCCGCCTCACCATGGCGCAAGCGCTGACGCGCTACCTCGCCGCGCAGATGACCGAGATCGACGGGCAGCGCCTGCCGATCTTCGGCGGGGTCTGGGCGATCTTCGGCCATGGCAATGTCGCGGGCCTCGGCGAGGCGCTCTGGCACGAGCGCGAGCGCCTGCCGACGTTCCGCGCCCATAACGAACAGGCGATGGCCCATGCGGCGATCGCCTACGCCAAGGCGAACATGCGCCGCCGCTTCATGGCCGCGACCACCTCGATCGGCCCCGGTGCGACCAACCTCGTCACGGCCGCCGCGCTCGCCCATGTCAACCGCCTCCCCGTTCTGCTGCTGCCGGGCGACGTCTTCGCCGGCCGCGTCCCCGATCCGGTGCTCCAGCAGGTCGAGGATTTCGGCGACGGCACCGTCTCCGCGAATGACTGCTTCCGTCCCGTCTCGCGCTATTTCGACCGCATCACCCGCCCCGAGCAGATCATCCCCGCCCTTGCGCGGGCCATGCAGGTGCTGACCGACCCGGCCGAATGCGGCCCCGTCACGCTGGCCCTCTGCCAGGATGTGCAGGCGGAAGCCTACGACTACCCCGAGAGCTTTTTCGAGGAGCGCCTCTGGTGCCCACGCCGCCCGCGGCCGGACCGCAGCGAGCTCGCAGCGGCAGCCGCCGCCCTCAAGGCAGCGAAAAAGCCGCTGATCATCGCCGGCGGCGGCGTGCTCTATTCCGGAGCCTGCGACGATCTCGCCCGCTTCGCGACCGCGACCGGCATTCCCGTCTGCGAGACGCAAGGCGGCAAGTCGGCCCTGCCCGACGACGCGCCCCTCAACATGGCCGCGATCGGCGTAACCGGCACGACGGCGGCCAACCGGCTCGCAGCCGAGGCCGACCTGATCCTCGCCGTCGGCACGCGCCTGCAGGACTTCACCACCGGCTCTTGGGCGCTGTTCGGCGCGACGCAGAAGTCGATCATCGGCCTCAACGTCCAGCCCTTCGACGCCGGCAAGCATCGCGCCTTAGCCCTCGTCGCCGATGCACGCGAGGGCCTGACCGAACTCTTCGCCGCGCTCGGCAACTGGCAGGCGCCCGAAAGCTGGACCGCCGACGCCAAGGCCGGCAAGGCGGACTGGCGCAAGGAGGCCGACGCCGTCACGGCCGCCACCAACGCCGCCCTGCCCTCGGACGCGCAGGTCATCGGCGCGGTCCAGCGCACGCTCGGCTCGGACGTCATCCTGCTGCATGCCGCCGGCGGCCTTCCCGGCGAACTGCACAAGCTCTGGCAGGCCGGCCCGCCCGGCTCCTATCACGGCGAATATGGCTTCTCCTGCATGGGCTACGAGATCGCCGGCGGCCTCGGCGCCAAGATGGCGCGGCCCGACAAGGAGGTCGTCGTCATGCTCGGCGACGGCTCCTATCTGATGCTGAACTCCGAGATCGCGACCTCGGTGATGCTAGGCCTGAAGCTCACCATCGTCCTGCTCGACAATCGCGGCTTCGGCTGCATCAACCGCCTGCAGAACGCCACCGGCAACGCCTCCTTCAACAATTTGCTGAAGGACGCCCGCCACGAGACCTTGCCGCAGATCGACTTCGTCGCCCATGCGGCGAGCCTCGGCGCGATCGCCGTGAAGGCCGCCTCGATCACCGAGCTCGAAGCTGCATTGGAGCAGGCGACGGCCAACACCCGCACCACCGTCGTCGTGATCGACACCGACCCGCTGATCTCCACCGGCGTCGGCGGCACCTGGTGGGACGTCGCGGTGCCCGAGGTCAGCGAGCGCGCGCAGGTGCGCGAGGCGCGGAAGAATTACGAAGGCAAGCGCAATCAGCAGCGCATTGGCGAGTGATAAAAAATCGAACTTCGCCGTCATCCTGGGCGACCGAAGGTCGACCCGGGATCCATCGGAGGCCACAGCGCCCTACGATGGATCCCGGCACTCCGCTTTGCTCCGGCCAGGATGACGCGCGTTCTTCAAAGACGGCCAGCGAACTCGAGAAAGACGAAACGACATGATCCGCATCGGCGCGAACCCCATCGGCTGGTCGAATGACGACATGCTGGAGATCGGCGGCGACATCCCGCTCGAAACCTGTCTAAGGGAAGCGCGCGCAGCCGGCTTCGTCGGCATGGAGCTCGGCAACAAGTTCCCGCGCGAGGCGGGCAAGCTGAAGCCGATCCTCGACGCGCATGGCCATGCGCTCGTCTCGGGCTGGTACTCGACCGAGCTTCTCAGCCGCGACGTCACCGCCGAGATGGATGCCGTGAAGGGCCATGCGACGCTGCTGCGCGACATGGGCTGCTCCGTGCTGATCGCGGCCGAGACCTCGAACGCGATCCACTCCGACATCGCCAAGCCGCTCTCTGCCCGGCCGGTGCTGGCGAAGGACCGCTGGGCCGATTTCGGCTCGCGCTACACCAACTTCGCGCAAGCCGTGAAGGCCGAATACGGCCTCCAGCTCGTCTACCACCATCACATGGGCACGGTCGTCCAGACCGAGTCCGAGATCGACCGCTTCATGGCCGTGACCGGGGATGCCGTCGGGCTCTTGCTCGACACCGGCCACGCGACCTGGGGCGGCGGCGACCCGGCCCGCATTGCCCGCCACTGGAAGGCGCGCATCCATCATGTCCACTGCAAGGACATCCGCGAGGACGTGATGTGGCGTTCCAACAGGCAAGACTGGTCCTTCCTCGAATCCGTGCTTGCCGGCGTCTACACCGTGCCCGGCGACGGCCTGATCGACTATGTCCGCGTGCTCAAGGAGTTGCAGGGTTACTCCGGCTGGATCGTCGTCGAGGCCGAACAGGACCCGAAGAAGGCCGAGCCGGCGACCTACGCCAAACTTGGCCGCGCCAACCTGACGCGCTTCATCAAGGAAGCGGGCTTGGCCTAACACCCGCAACCGTCATTCCGGACAAGCCGCGTCAGCGGCGCCGATCCGGAATCCATCGAAGGGCAATCCTTGCGATGGTGACGCTCTATGATGGATTCCGGATCTCCGCTTCGCTGCGTCCGGAATGACGATGCGCTTTTTGACAGGCGCGACAGGATTCAAGGAACCACCCATGTCCCACCTCCTGATCAAACCCTCCGGCAGCCACGGCCGCGTCAGCAATGTCACGCCGCAAAGCGCCGGCTGGACCTATGTCGGCTTCGACCTGCATCGCCTGAAGCCGGGCGAGACCGTCTCGGCGCAGACCGGCGATCGCGAGGCCTGCCTCGTCTTCGTCACCGGCAAGGGCAAAGCGTCGGCCGGCGGGCAGGCGCTTGGTGAACTCGGCCAGCGCATGTCGCCCTTCGAGGGCAAGCCCTGGTCGGTCTATGTACCTGAGGGTTCCGACTGGTCGGTCACGGCAACGACCGATCTCGAACTGGCCGTCTGCACGGCCCCCGGCCTCAGCGGCGGCCTCCCGGCGCGGGTCATCGGCCCGGGCGATCTCGGCCAGGAGGTGCGCGGCAAGGGCAGCAACACCCGCCACGTCACCAACATCCTGCCCGAGAACGAGCCGGCGGATTCGCTGCTCGTCGTCGAGGTCATCACCCCCGCCGGCAACACCTCGAGCTATCCGCCGCACAAGCACGACCAGGACGACCTGCCGCGCGAATCCCATCTTGAGGAGACCTATTATCACCGTCTCAACCCGCCGCAGGGCTTCGGCTTCCAGCGCGTCTACACCGACGACCGCAGCCTCGACGAGGCCATGGCGATCGAGGATGGCGACGTCGTGCTGGTGCCCAAGGGCTATCACCCCTGCGCCACCTGCCACGGCTACGATCTCTATTATCTCAACGTCATGGCCGGCCCGAAGCGGACCTGGAAGTTCCACAACGCCGCCGAGCACGAGTGGCTGACGAAGCTCTGAACCCGTCCGATCCTACGAATGGATGACGCGAGGGCGCGGTGCCCTCGCCATGGTGGGCGGCTCTTGTTTCAGGGACTTCGAAAGCCCGATGAAGACCACCCTCCACCTGCTCCTGCTGGCGCTGTCCTGGCTGGCGCCGTTCGCCGCTGCCGCCCAGGGCCAGCCCCCGGCCCAATCCGCCATCGAGGCCGGCAAGCCCATCGAGACCGGCGACACGGAGACCCAGCTCTTCAAGGTGACCGATGCCAACCAGCTCGGCAGGGACCTCGAGGCGAAGGGCCGCACCAATGTCTACGGCATTCTCTTCGAGATCGACAAAGCCGACATCAAGCCGGAATCGCAGTCGCAGCTCGCCGCCATCGCTGATCTGCTGACGAGGAATCCCGGTCTCAGGCTCGACGTCATCGGACATACCGACAACCGCGGCGCCACCGACAACCTCAAGCTCTCTGACATGCGCGCCTTCGCGGTCGTCGCGGAATTGTCGCTGCGCTACCGGATCGACCGCGCGCGGCTCAACCCGTTCGGCCAGGGCCTGGGCCAGCCCATCGTCTCCAACACGGACGAAGCCGGCCGGGCGCTCAACCGCAGGGTCGAACTGGTCAGGCGCTGAGGCGCTGGGCCCCCGTCACGCCCCGCATTTGTAAACAGTGCCGGAGGTCGATGGGCCTTTCCACTTGATGTCCGCGACACCACTCAGCACATGGGTGCCGCCCATATCGGCAGCCCGGGCCTTGAGCCTGGCGATGGTCGCGTCGCGCGCCTTGTCGAGAACCAGGATCGAGTGGAACTCGGAGGCGCCGTCGATCTCGCCCAGCGACTTGCAGGGTTCGACCACCGCCTTGTTGTCGGTCAGCACGACGATGTTCGAGCGCGAGGTCGGGACCGCGCAGCCGGCGAGCATCAGGGCCGGCATCATCAGCGCGGGCAGCAGGCGTTTCGACATCGGGCTTATCCTCAGGCAGTAGCAGGAGCGGCGGTCGCCATGATCCGCGGCTTTGCCGCAAATTCAAGCCCGTGCCGAGTTTGGCTCAGCGCGCCGGCGGCCCGCCGAGATGCAGCACGGCATCGAGCAGCGCCTTCGCATAATCCGTCTGCGGCCGGCTGAACAGTTCGAGGCTCTCGCCCTGCTCGACGATCCGGCCGTTCTGCATCACCACCGTGCGCTCGCACATCATCCTGACCACGTTGAGGTCGTGGCTGACGAACAGCAGCGCCAGATCGTCCTCGCGCCGGAGCCGATCGAGCAGTTGCAGGATCACCGCCTGGACGGAGACATCGAGCGCCGCCGTCGGCTCGTCGAGGATCAGCAGCCGCGGCCGGCAGGCGATGGCCCGCGCAATGCCCACGCGCGCCTTCTGACCGCCCGAGAGCTGATGCGGGAAGCGCTCCAGCAGCGCGCTCGGCAGGCCGGCGCGCTCAGCACATTCGCTGACGCGAGCGGCCAGCGCCGCACCGTCCTTCATGCCGAGCAGGCGCCGCAAAGGATGGGCGATGCAGTCGAAGGCGTTGAAGCGCGGATTGAGGCTGTCGGTCGGGTCCTGGAAGACGATCTGGATGTCCCGGCGCAGCGGCGAGCGGTGGAAATCGCGCGCAGGCAGCGTCCCGATCGCCTGCCCGTCGAACAGGATCTCGCCCTCGCTGGCGTCGATCAGCCGGCAGACCAGCCGCGAGATCGTGCTCTTGCCCGAACCCGATTCGCCGACGAGGCCGAGGCTTTCGCCGGCCTCGATTGCGAAAGAGACATCGTTCACCGCGACCACGCCACGGTCGTAGCGCTTCACCAGGTTCTGGACTTCGAGCAGGAGCGGCGTGCCGGACGGGCGCGTTTTCGCTTCCCCACGCAAGCCCTCATCCTGAGGAGCGATCGAAGATCGCGTCTCGAAGGATGGTCCAGCCGTCTCGGAGCCTTCTGGACCATCCTTCGAGACGGCCGCCACGGCGGCCTCCTCAGGATGAGGGCTGAGGTTTTCAGGCGCCAGATCCGCAATCGTCGAGGTCGCGGTCGGCGAGGCCGCGACGAGGCGGCGCGTGTAGGGTTGCTGCGGCGCGCTGAACAGCGACAGCGGCTGCGCCTCCTCGACCACCTTGCCCTGCTCCATGACGCAGACGCGCTGGCAGTAGCGCGAGGCGAGGCCGAGATCGTGGGTGATCAGGATCATCGCCATGTCGCGCTCGGCGGTGATCTTCGCCAAGAGGTCCATCACCGTCTTCTGGGTGGTGACGTCGAGGCCGGTGGTCGGCTCGTCTGCGATCAGCAGCTTCGGTTCGCAGGCGATCGCCATCGCGATCATGATGCGCTGGCACATGCCGCCGGAAAGTTCGTGCGGATAGGCGTCGAGCCGCTTTTCGGGATCGCGGATCAGCACCGCCTTGAGCAGGTCGAGCGCCCGCGCCCGCCCCTCGCCCGCCGAGATGCGCTCATGCGCGCTGAGCGCGTCCGCAATCTGCTGGCCGACCGTGCGGATCGGGTTCAGCGCGCCGCGCGGGTTCTGGAAGATCATCGAGATCGCCGCGCCATGCAGCCGGCGAAGCTGTTTCGACGAGGCCCTGGTGATGTCCTCTCCGCCGAAGCGGATGCTGCCTCGGCTGACCCGGCCGGAGGCATCGAGCAGCCGCGTCACCGCGAAGGCGGTCACGGATTTACCGGAACCGCTCTCGCCGACGACGCCGAGTGTCTCGCCGGCAGCGACCGAAAACGAGACGCCGCGCACGGCCTCGACCAGCCCGCGCCGGGTCGAGAAGGTGACATGCAGATCGTCGATCGCGAGCAGGGGCGAGCTGTCCGAAGTGTTCGCTGTCAAAGCTCTGCCGCCTGCCCATCGAAACACGCCGTCATCCTGGGCCGAAGGCCCGGGATCCATCGAAGGGCGCCAGAGCTCTCCGATGGATCCCGGATCTGCGCCGCTGCGCGGCTTGTCCAGGATGACGCGGTGTTTCCGAGATCAATCATCGAGCGTCTAAGTCCGCATGCGCGGGTCGAGGATGTCGCGCAGACCGTCGCCGAGGAGGTTGAAGCACAGCACGGTGAGCATCAGCGCCAGCCCCGGAAAGGCGACGAGCCACCATTTCCCCGTCGAGATGAAGCGCGCGCCCTCCGCGACCATGATGCCCCATTCCGGCGTCGGCGCCGAGACGCCGAGCCCGATGAAGGAGAGCCCGGCCGCATTCAGGATCGCCCAGCCGAGATTGAGCGAGACCTGCACCGCCATCGCCGGCAAGACGTTCGGCAGCAGGAAGCGCAGGACCACCGAGACATGGCTGTCGCCGCTGGCACGCGCGGCCTCGACCCACCCTGCATTGCGCCGGACATTCACCTCGGCCCGCGCGAAGCGGATGTAGAACGGCAGGTTGATGATGGCGGTCGCGATCACGATGTTCTCGACCCGGTTGCCGAGCGCCGCGACCATCGCCATCGCCAGCACGAACAGCGGAAACGCCATCAGCACGTCGACGAAGCGCCCGACATAGCGGTCGAGCCGCCCGCCGGTATAGCCGCAGAGCGCGCCCAGCACCGCGCCGAGCACGAAGGACAACGTCACCGCCGAGGCCGCTATGGCGAGATCGAGCCGCGCTGCCACGATCAGCCGGCTGAACACGTCGCGGCCGAGCTGGTCGGTGCCGGCCCAGTATTTCGCGCTTGGCGGCTGCAGGGCGTTGGGCACGTCGGACGCAATCGGATCGAACGGCACGATCGACGGGCCGATGATCGCCAGCAGGCAGAGCACGAAGGCGCCTGCCGCCGCGACCGCCGTGACTGGGTTGCCGCGCAGGACCCAGACGGTGTGGCGGAGCGTGGCGGAGGTCATAAGAGCCTCTCGCTGTCATTCCGGGGCGCGCCGAAGGTGCGAACCCGGAACCCACGACCGGGTGAGCCCTTGCTTTCCGTCATTGCGAGGAGCGTCAGCGACGAAGCAATCCAGGGGCGGCAGAACTCGGCGTCCGTCTGGATTGCTTCGCTGCGCTCGCAATGACGGCGACCACTCACCCGGTCGTGGGTTCCGGGTTCATCGCTCCGCGATGCCCCGGAATGACGCGCTTGAAACGGCGTCCTCATTCCACCGACACCCTGGGATCGGCGATGCCGTAGAGCACGTCCACGGTCAGGTTCACCACGACGAAGATCGAGGCCATCAGCAGCACGAAGCCCTGCACCGGCGCATAATCGGAGGCCAGCAGCGCGTCGAGCGCGTAGGAGGCGACACCCGGCCAGGAGAACACCTTCTCGACCAGCACATTGGCGCCGAGCATGGTCGAGAACACGATGCCGGCGATGGTCAGCACCGGCAGCAGCGCATTCCGCAGCGCATAGGTGACGATGACCTTGCGCGGCGGCAGGCCGAGCGAGCGCGCCGTCCGCACGAAGTCGCTGCCGAGCGAGGCGAGCATCGCCGCCCGCGTGATGCGCGCCAGCGGCGCCACCACGAACAGCGCCATGGTGAAGGCCGGCAGCACGAGCTGTGAGGCCGCCGCGCGCCAGCCCTCCCAATCGCCGGCCAGAGCAAAGTCGATCAGCAGGAAGCCGGTCACCAAAGGCGGCTGCGAGGTGAAGATATCGACACGCCCCGTCGGATCGGGTGCGATGCCGAGCAGGTAATAGAAGGCGTAGATCAGCAGCAAACCCGAGACGAAGGTCGGCACGCAGACGCCGAGCGCGCAGATGAAGCGCACGACATGGTCGATCCAGGAGCCCTGCCGCAGCGCGGCTGCGACGCCGAGCGGAACCGCCGTCAGCAGCGCGATCAGCAGCGCCGAGAAGGTCAGCTCGAGCGAGGCCGGCAGGCGCGATTTGAGATCGGCCAGAACCGGCTGTCCGGTCGTCAGCGAACGTCCGAGATTGGCCGCGCCGATATCGCCGAGATAGCGCACGAGCTGCTCCGGCACCGGCTTGTCGAGCCCCATCTGCCTGCGGATCATTTCGATCTCCTCCTTGCCGGCGCTAGGGCCGGACGCAAAGAACACCGCCGGATCGCCCGGCAGCACGCGCATCAGCAGGAAGGTGAAGACGAGCACGCCGAACAGCGCCGGCAGCGACGAGGCGAAGCGCCAGCCGGCCCGTTTGGCAGTGGTGGAGAGTTGCGACATCAGGTGGCTCGCTCGCCCTGCTTCAAAACCCGCGCCGTCATCCCGGACAAGCCGCGAAGCGGCGCCGATCCGGGATCCATTCCGGAGCCTAGCCGGAAACGCTCAGGCATGGATCCCGGGTCTTCGCTTCGCTGCGCCCGGGATGACGCTCGGGTTCGCAATCAGATGCGGAGGCTCCTCACTTCCGGCTCAGATCCCTAAAGTCGATCTGCCGGTGGAACTGGTAGACATAGCCGTCGACCGACGACGCCATCACCGCGTCCTGCGACGGCTGCCAGAGCGGGATCTGCGGCATCAGCTCGAAATGCCGCGTGTTCAGATCCTTGCCATAGGCGGCATATTTCGCCATGTCCGGCTCGAAGCGGGCGGCCTGCGCCCATTCCGTGATCTTCGTGTCGTTCAGCGAGGAATAGTTCCAGCGGATCGGGCCGATATAGAAGTTGCGGTAGAAGTAATCCATCGAGGGCAGCCAGGCGACGATGCCCTCGGTGAAGAACGGCACCTTCTTCTCGTTGATCAGCGTCGACATCTGCGCGTCCGGCAGCTTCTGGATCTCGACCTTGATGCCGATCTTGGCGAGCGATTCCTTCAGCAGCGCCGCCATCGGCTCGGCCGTCGAGGCCTGCCCGACATTGAAGGAGAAGGTGGTTGAGAACCCGTCGGGGAAGCCGGCCGCCGTCAGCAGCTTCTTGGCCTCGGCGAGATCCGTCTTCAGCGGCTGCGGGATCGGGAAGGTCGCGCCGGTCGGCGCCTTGCCGTCGGCCCAGTTCGCGCCATAGAGCGGCGCGCCGCGCCCAAACAGCGCCGCCTTGAACATGTCGTCATAGGGCAGCGCGTAGGCGATCGCCTTGCGCACCTCGAGCTTGTCGAAGGGCGCCATCTGGTTGTTGAACGAGACGAAGGTGATCGAGTTGTACTGCGGGGTCGAGATGACCTTGAGCTTGCCCTTCTTCTCGAGATCGGCGGCGTCCGTCGCCTGCAGGTCGATGACGATGTCGGCATCGCCCTTCTCGACGAGATTGGCCCGGGTCGCGGCCTCGGGAATCGTCTGGGTGATGATGCGCTTGAAGGCAGCCGGCTTCTCGGCCGAGCCGCGGTTCCAGTCGGGATTGCGGCGCAGGATCGTGGTCTCGCCGGGCTTGTAGCTCTCGATGATGTAGGCGCCGGAGCCGGCGGTGTTCTCCTTCAGCCAGGCCAGTGCCCAGGGATCTTCCGGCGTCGCCTTCGACTTGGCGAGCTTGGAGTTGAAGATCACCGGATAGACCACGGCGAGATTGGCGAGCGCCAGCTTGTCGGGCTTCGGCAGCGTGACCTCGAAGGTATGCGCGTCGACGACCTTGAACTGGTCGGCCGAGGTCAGCGAGCCCGTCAGGAGCTGGCCCTTGCCGAGCACGTTTGCGGTGACGGCGCGGTCGAGCGACCACTTCACGTCCTCCGCCGTGACGGGAGTTCCGTCGTGGAACTTGGCGTCCTTGCGCAGCTTGAAGGTGATCTTCAAGCCATCGGGGCTGACGGTGTAGCTCTCGGCCAGCTCCGGCTTGAAGTTGTCGAGATCGAAGACCCATTTGCCGTCGAGCTGCTTCTTCCCGAAGGACAATAGCCGGTCATAGGTCAGCAGCGACAGGCCGAAGGCTTCGCGCGTCGAGCCGGGGATGTTGGGGTCGAGCGTGTTGATGGCGGCGCCGGTGACATGGCGCAGCGTCTCGGCGCGGGTCTGGGCCAGCGCCGGCAGCGCCGTCGATGTCAGGAGCGCCGCCGCCAGGGCGGCCGTCCGCACGATGCTCATGATTGTCCCCTCATTGTTCTTGAACGCGATCGACAGGTTGGTTCCGAACGGAACAGGATGCAAGCGTGGTGCCATGCCCCGCGATTTCAGGGTCGTCAGGCCCTCTGCCGGACCACCGCCTGCGGCTCGTCATATGCCTGGAACTCGTCCCAGAGCCGCTCGACATCGGCGCGGAACAGTCCGCGCGTCAGCCCCGAAACCAGCCTCGGCACGGCCGTCGTCATCGCATTGATCGAGGAGCCCGATGCCCCGAAGCTCATCGTCGAGGCGATGCTGAACAGGTGGATGTCGGCAATCCAGGGCGTCGTCCCCGGCACGCGCTCAATTAGCGCATAGTCGTCCGCGAGATAGGGAAAGCGACCGAGCCGGTCGTTGCGCTCAGGCGCGGGCGGCACGTAGCGATCGGCCCATGAGGCGATGTTGCGGGCAAAGCGCGACAGCTCCGGCCGGACCGAGAGGTCGATGTCGATGCCGCTGGCGCAGATCACGAAGTCCACGTCGATCGAGCCACCCGGCGTCACGAGCTCCGCCCCGCGGGCACCATCGACGGCACTCAGCACCGGCGCGCCGAGATGCAGCTTGAAGGCATCGTGAGTCGCACAGCGGTCATAGGTCGCCTGCGGAAAGCCTTCGCGCAGCGCCATGATCGCGCTCATGAAGCGCCAGCGCCAGGCATCGTCGAGATCGCCGAGATGGCGCAGGAAGCCGCGGAAGGTCAGCCAGCGATAGGGCTGCACCACCTGCGCCTCGCGCCGACGGCAGAGCAGATGAACGCTCGCCGCCCCGGCTTCCAGCGCGGTCGCGGCGTTGTCGAAGGCCGAGGCACCGGCGCCGATCACCGCTACGCGCTTGCCCGCGAGTGCGGCGAAATCGATCGGCTCCGCGCAATGCGCGCGCCGCGACACCGGCAGCGCCGCAATCGGTGCCGGCAAGCTCCAGTCGCCCATGCTCTCCTGCCCAGTCGCGAGCACCAGTTTGCGGGCATACAAAATCTCTTTGCCGCCGCCGCTGCGGACCGTCACCGCGAGCAATCCGTCTGCCGAGGCGATATCGATCACCTCGGCCTCATTGCGGACGGGAATGCCGACGACATGGCGGAACCAGTCGAGGTAATCCGCCCAGTCCGATTTCGGGATCAGGCCGAGACGGTCCCAGCTTTCGACGCCGAATTTCGCTTCGTGCCAGGACTGGTAGGTCAGGCTCGGCATGTCGAGATCGGGGCCGGTGAAATCCTTCGGGCTGCGCAGCGTGTGCATGCGCGCATAGGAGCGCCACGGCCCTTCCTGCCCGGCCGGGGCCTTGTCGAGCACGAGGATGTTGTCGACCCGCGAGCGCAGCAGCCCGAACGCCGTGGCGAGCCCGGACTGGCCGCCGCCGACGATGATGACGTCATATGCCGTTTTGCCGTCCGGCGCTGCGACGGGTTTCAGCCAGGGTGCACGCGGATGCGCGGTGCGGTCGAGATCGGCCGCGATGCGGCTTTCGAGAACAGACAGGCCATCATGCTTCATGCCCGCACATGATGCAGCCTTCATGCCGATGATCTCCCCCGCTCTCGCCTGTTGCCAAAGCCCTCAGGCGGCCAGCCAGCCGCCATCGACCACCAGCGTCGTCCCCGTGCTGAAGGAGGAGGCAGCGCTGGCGAGATAGAGGGCGGCCTGCGCCACCTCCTCCGCCCGGCCGAAACGCTTCATCGCGTGGCGATTGCGCGAAGCCTCGCGCACGGGCTCGGGATCGGCATGGCGGGCGAAGCTCCGGCGCAGCATCGGCGTATCGATGGCGCCGGGCGCGATCGCGTTCACGCGGATGCCGTCGCCGGCATAGTCGAGCGCCATCGTGCGTGTGAGGCTGAGGATCGCGCCCTTGGCGGCGATATAGGCGCTGTTGCCGCGTCCGCCGGCCAGCGCGAGTTGCGAGGCGAAGGTCACGATCGCGCCGCCACCGCGCGCTTGCATCAACGGGATCGCCGCCCGCGCGAACAGGAAGGTGCCGCCGACATTGGCGCGGAACACGGCATCCCAGTCCTCCGGGGCCGTCGTCGTCACCGTGCCGCCGCAGGAGAACCCCGCCGCCGTCACCAGCACGTCGAGGCCGCCGAAGCGCGCGGCGCAGGCGCCTGCCGCCTCATCCGCGAAGCCCGGTGCTCCGACATCGCCGTGCTGAACCAGCGCCTCTCCGCCCGACGCCGTGATCAGTTCCAACGTTTCGGAAAGCCCCGCCTCGTCGCGGTCGATCAGCGCCAGGCGCGCGCCCTCCTGGGCGAAGAGCAGCGCGATCGCCTGCCCGATTCCCGATCCGGCGCCGGTGACGAGTGCGACTTTCCCTTCGAGCCTCATTGTCCGATTCCCATGGCCTGTCCGTGCGCCCGCCACCAGGCCGCGAGCCGGTCGGCGGACTCCAATCCGCTCGTCCTCGCGCGCCATCCCAGATCACCGGCGATCCTCTCGACGGCGAGCGGCGCCCGGTCGGACGGCCCGTGGAAATCAATCGTCGCAGCCTCGCCAGGTTCAGCCAGCCGGCAAACGAAGCCCGGAAAGGAGGTCGCCAGCCTGTGCCCCCAGTCCAGCATGCTGAAACGGCGGCCGGTCGAGACGTTGTAGACGCCGTGGCCGAGCCGGGGCGCTCCCGCCACGGCGAGCACGGCATCGGCGACATCCGGCGCATAGATCCAGTCGCGCAGGCCCGCGCGCGGCAGGATCGCGGGCTCCCCGGCCACGGCCGCCGCCAGAATCTGGCAATGCGGGGAGAGCGTATCGCGCACGCCGGTCGCGCGCTCCCAGGGACCGAAGACACCGCTCAGCCGCAGGCTGACGAGATCGATCCCCCAGAGATCGCCGAGCCGTGCGCCGACACGCTCGCTCGCCCATTTGGTGATGGCGTAGAGCCCGACCGGATCGCCCGGCGTCTCCTCGGCAAGTTCCTCGACCCGCTCGCCGGCAGCCCCATAGGCGGCGGCCGAACTGAGATTGACCACGCGGCGCACGCCAGCCGCCCGCGCCGCGTCGAGGATCGGCACTTGCGCCAGCAGATTGACCTGCAGGATCGCGGCCGGCATCTGCGCGTCCCGCTCGCGCCCGGCCGTGATCGCCGCTCCCATCACCACGAGATCGATGCCGGGTTGCACGGCCGCCGCGACGGCGCCGGCATCCGTGACATCGCCAAGCCGCGGCTCGAAACGGCCCGGCAACCCGGCGAAGGCACGGATGCTCGCCTCCGGCACGGCGGATCGGTCGAACGCCACGACCTCATGCCCTGCCGCGAGCATGGTCTCCGCGAGGTTGAGACCAACGAAGCCGGCGCCACCGAAGATCAGGATTTTCACGGGATAAGGCACCTCGTCGCAGGGTCGGGTCCACGCGAGCTAAGGGTCTCGAACGCGCTACGGCAAGCCCGGAACTCGCGGGGGCGCCTGCGGTTTCGACAGGGCTGGCCGGATTGCGCGCGGCCCCTCCATGGTCTAGGCGTCCCCCATCATCCTCCGGACCCGCTTTTCGCCTGCGCCGCGCGCGATTCCCGCGATGCGCTTCGCGACCGCGCCAAGCGGCACCCGGTTCTGCCCATGTCGAAGAGGAGCCTGCCATGGCCCGCAAGAAGTCAAAGCCGCTCGATGCCGAATTCGTGATGTTCGACGTCGTCTATGTCGACGGCTCGCGCCGCTCCAACCGGCGGGTGCCGACCGCCCTGCTCGGCGGCCTCGACGGCGACGAGCCGGCGCGGGACGCCATCATGGAGCAGGACCGCGCCATCGCCGAGAAATCCGGCATGCCGCCCCTCGAGATCGCCAGCATCGAACGCTCGGGCAAGCCTCCCGAGAAGCCCGCGCGCAAAGCTTGATCGAAAGACTGCACGAAACCGGCGCAAACGGCCGCTTGACGTAGTATTGCCGCAACTTCGCACACGGATTTAACCCAACTGTCGCTGTTTTGCTTGACCTGCCATGGCTCCTGCATTTTAGTCCCCAGCGGCCGTTGGGAGGCTGCAAAAAGGGACCAAAAATGCGTACCATTCTGATCGTCGGGGCGATGGCGGCCATGCTTGCCGGCTGCCAGACTGCGCAGGAATCGCTCGCCGACGCCGAAGTCACTTGCGAAGCGCAGGGCTTCCGCCCCGGCACCCGCGCCTATCAGCAGTGCCGCTCCGCGAACTATGTCGAAAACCGTCGCGCCTCGAACGAGGCCGGCAATGCCGTTGCGGCTGGCGTTGCCGCTGGCGTCGTGGGCGGTGCGATCGTGGCTTCGTCCAATCGCGGCTACTACGGCCGTGGCTACTACGGCCGTGGCTATTACGGCGGCGGCTGGTGGTGAATTCCGGAGTGGTCGCAGCGTGATGTTGCGACCTTCCCCAGTCTAAAGGAAGCCCTGCCGCAGCGATGCGGCAGGGCTTTTCTTTGCACGTTACTGCGGCGCGCGAGGCGGCCGGCCGCTCCTCTCAACGCTTGGTCGTGCGCTTGCGTGCCGGCGCGGGCTCCGCGGCCGCTGCCGAACTGAGCAGCGATCCGATCACATAGACGGCAATGCCGACGCCGAGCAAAGCCGCGATCGGCTCGCGCTCGGCGCGTTTGGCGATCATGCGTCCGCCATAGTCGGCGTAATCGCGCGCCTGGCTGGCATAGTCGCGAGCCTGCTCGCGAGCGACGCCACTATTGCTGCGCAGCCACTTCTCGCTGTTCTTGAGCACGCTCTCCCCGGCCTCGGCTGCATCGCTGCCATAGCTCTGCAGCAGGCGGCTCCAGCGGCCGTAATCCGGCTCGTAGCGCTCGAAGCGCGAGGACGAGGATCCGCGCAGGCCGGCCCAGGCGATCAGGCCGACGCTGAGCGCGCCGAGCCCGAACGCCGCCAGCGGATGGCGCACCACGGTGTCGCGGACCGCCGCGCCGCTCTCGCGGGCGAGTTCGGCCGGGTCTGTCTCCGTGATCGCGTCCTTGGCGCGGTAATAGCCGTCGCGGACGGTCTCGGTCGCTTTCTCGGCCAGGTTGGAAGCCTTGGCGCGCACCGTGCCGACAGTGCTCTCGATGTCGTCGCGGATGCCGTCCCGGTCTTTGGGCAGATCTGAAGTCTTGGGAACGTCGGGCGGAAAGGTGTTCATGGTCGCCATCGCGGTGTCTCCATTGTGCGGACGCGGTCGGATGCATCGGGCTCATCGCCGGCGTGGATCGGCCGGCCTGGAATGCGAGCGCCTGGACAGTGAACGAGTCACCGGCGCGAGAGTTCCGGCCGGAACCGAGAAAGCTGCCGTCTGGCGCAAACGGAAACATTCCGGCCGTCGAAACGCCGCCGGCGGTCATCACAAGGCCAAGATTGGATGCGAACTCTCCGACCGACCCACTCGCATGCAAAAGGAGACGCTCATGGAAGCGCAGCACCTCCTGATCCAGCATCCCCGTGTGATGTCGGACCCCGAATGGATCGCCCTCGAGAGCATCGAGGAACAGACCAATCATTTCGTCTTCGATGTCTCGATGCTCCACGTCCTCAAGGGTCGGGGCCTCGTCGAGGCGACCGGGGAGCGCTGGCGCATTACCGAGCAGGGCCAGCGCCGGTTGCACGAGCGCGATGCCTGATCCGGCTCCATCGCTTTTTGGCTCCCCGGCCGGCCGCGTCCCATCGCGCCGGCCGGTTTCTTTTGCGCGCCGCCAAGGGCCGGAAGCCAGTCGCCGAGCCGATCGGCTGGCCTCCCCGCCACGGTCTCCCTTCTGGAAATTGCCCGCCATCGACACCATTCTGAGCGTGCAGACCTTTTGCATTTTCGCGCAGGGAGCCCCATGGCCAAGCCCGTCAGCATCACCGTCTCCCATGATCTCGGCCGCGAGGGTGCGCTGACGCGCCTGCGCGAGGGCGTCGACCGCATTCGCAACCGGCTCGGCATGGTGAAGATGCAGCTCGTCGAGGAGCGCTGGGAAGGCGACAGCCTGCATTTCGGCGTCGCCGCCCTCGGCTACACCGTGCGCGGCCGGCTCGATGTCGAACAGGCGCTGGTCCGCATCGAGGTGATGCTGCCCTGGGTGCTCGCCGTCTTCGCGGAGAAGCTCAAGATCGGCGTCGAGAAGCAGGGCCAGATCCTGCTCGAAAAGCCCAAGGCCTGACGAACGGGCCAGAGCGGGCGCCCCCCAGGGCTGGCCGCCTGCGCTCGCCCCTTGCGTTAAATTGCCCGCTGCGACAGCCCGGCGGTTGAAATCGCCCGGCACAGCCGGCATGGTCCGTCCGCCCCCCATTCGCCTTTCGTCGCGCATCCTTCTGGGAGACCCATGCATCACGGCCCGCTGATCGCCATCCTCGTCGCGGGCCTTGGCCTTGCATTCGTCTTCGGGGCCCTTGCCCAGAAACTCCGCATCTCGCCGCTGGTCGGCTATCTCGTCGCCGGTGTCGCCGTCGGGCCGTTCACGCCGGGTTTCGTCGCCGATCAGAACCTCGCCAACGAACTGGCGGAAATCGGTGTCATCCTGCTGATGTTCGGTGTCGGCCTGCATTTTTCCCTGAAGGATCTGCTCTCGGTCAAGGCGATCGCGGTTCCCGGCGCCATCGTCCAGATCGGCGTCGCGACGCTGCTCGGCATGGGGCTGGGCCTGTCGATGGGCTGGAACTGGGTCGCCGGCCTCGTCTTCGGCCTGGCGCTTTCGGTCGCCAGCACCGTGGTGCTGCTGCGCGCCCTGCAGGAACGCCGGCTCGTCCAGAGCGAGAAGGGCAAGATCGCGGTCGGCTGGCTGATCGTCGAGGATCTCGCCATGGTGCTCGCGCTGGTGATGATCCCGGCGGTGGCGGACGCGCTGAACGGCTCGCGGCCAGGTGTGCCCACGCCGCTGTCGGGGCAGTTCGATCTCGGTCTCTGGGGCGTGCTGGGCTTCACCTTGATGAAGGTCGTCGCCTTCATGGCCTTCATGCTGGTCGTCGGGCGGCGCGTCATTCCCTGGGTGCTGCACTGGGTCGCCCATACCGGCTCGCGCGAGCTGTTCCGCCTCGCCGTGCTGGCGGTGGCGCTCGGCGTCGCCTTCATCGCCGCGACCCTGTTCGGCGTATCCTTCGCGCTCGGCGCCTTCTTCGCCGGCATGATCCTGAGCGAATCCCCGCTCAGCCAGCGCGCCGCGGAAGAATCGCTGCCGCTGCGCGACGCCTTCGCGGTGCTGTTCTTCGTGTCCGTCGGCATGCTCTTCGACCCCGCGATCCTGCTGCGCGCGCCCGGCCCGCTCCTGGCGACGCTGGCGATCATCCTCGTCGGCAAATCTCTCGCCGCCTGGCTGATCGTGCGGGCCTTCGGCCGGTCGAACGGCGTCGCGCTGACGATCTCCGCTTCGCTCGCCCAGATCGGCGAGTTCTCCTTCATACTGGCGGGGCTCGGCGTCTCGCTGGCGATCCTGCCGCCGCAGGGCCGCGACCTGATCCTCGCCGGCGCGATCCTGTCGATCCTGCTCAACCCGGTGCTGTTTGCGCTCGTCGATCGCTTCGTCGTCGAGGCCGGTCCGGCGAAGCCCAAGTCCGGCCCGACACAATCGGGCCCGGCCGAGCCCGAGCCGGAAGCGAAGCCCGATCTCGACATCGTCTCGACCGAGCTCGAAGATCACATGGTCGTCGTCGGCTATGGCCGCGTCGGCGCGCTGCTCGGCGCAGGGCTGCTGGCGCGGGGCGAGAAGGTTCTGGTCATCGAGGAGCAGGGGGACGCGGTCGCGGCCGCCAAGCGCCATGGCGCCGAACTGCTGCCCGGCAACGCGGCCGATCCCGCCGTGCTGGCCGCGGCCGGGCTCGACCGCGCAAAGCGGCTCTTCGTCGCCATCCCCCAGAGCTTCGAGGCTGGCCAGGTCTGCGAGCAGGCCCGCCGCGACAATCCGGCCCTGCCGATCGTCGCCCGCGCCCATTCCGACGCGGAGGTCGCGCATCTGACCAAATGCGGCGCGACGCTGACGATCATGGGCGAGGCCGAGATCGCCCGCGCCATGCTGGCGCTCTGTGCGGCCCCGGAGCCCCCGCCGGCGGAGCCCCAGCCGGCCGCTTGAGGCCGGCTACATTACCCTTGGATCCACACCGTCATCCCGGGCTTGGCCCGGGATCCATCGAAGGGCGGCGACGCTCTACGATGGATCCCGGAACTCCGCTTCGCTGCGTCCGGGATGACGCGGTGGTTTCGGTGCCGATATTCTCAAACCAGTTCGAACTTGATGTCCTGCGCGCCTTCCCAGAGCGTCTTGCGCCCGAGCGCGTAGAGGTTCTCCAGCCCCGAGGTCAGGGTGAGGAAGTGGTTGCCGGAGAGCACGCCCGCCTTGCTGGCGAACTGCACGCCGCCATAGGCGAGCAGGATCTCGGTCTCGCTGACGCCGCCCGGATACAGGATGATGTGGCCGGGAGCCGGATAGGCCGTGTTGTTCTCGTAGCCGACGCCGAAATCGAGATCGCCGAGCGGCATCCAGACGCCCTCGCCGCTCCAGCGGACATGCACGATCTTGCTCGTGAACGGCATGTGGCGAAGGAAGGCGGCGCAGGTCTGTGGCGCGGCTTCGCGTTCCAGTTTCGCCCCGAAGGTGAAGGGGCCGGCGGTGACGATGAGGTCCGACATGCAAGAAGCCTTTCGATGAATATCTGACCGCGCAGGAGTATCCCCTCGGGAGCCGATCCGAGACGCGGCCCAATAAGATTATTTGTGAAATGATCTTATTTCGGATAGCCTAGCATGAGGAGGTGCGCCATGGCGACCATGACGATTTCATTGCCTGACCCGATGAAGGAATGGATCGAGGCGCAGATCAGGCAGGGCGAATATGCCAGCACCAGCGACTATGTCCGCGACCTCGTCAGGCGTGATCGCGAGCGTCGCTCTCATCCGGAACTGACATTGGCCGATCTCCAGCGCATCGTGGCGGAATCGCGCGCCAGCGGAACCAGCGACAGGACGGTCGCGGACATCTCTGCCGACGCCCGGCGCGCAGCCGGCGAACGGGCGGGCCGGAATGGCTAGCTTTGGCCTGACGAAGCGCGCCGAGGCCGACCTCTACGACATCGCGCTTTTTGGGTATGAGCGGTTCGGCGAGAACCAGACACAGGCCTACCTCGCCGAACTTGAACGCGTTTTCGCGCTCTTGGCCCGCCATCCCCGAATGGGGCGCATGGCGGAGACGATCGCGCCGGGCGTTCGCCGGCACGAACATCGCTCCCACATCATTCTCTACGAAGAAGCGCCTGTCGGGGTGCAAATTCTTGCGGTCGTCCACGCCAGCAGCGTGCGCAGGCTCTCGCTCTAGGCGACATCGTCACGAGAACGCCGCCTTCAGGTCGAGCGTCCCGACCTTGCCGATCGCGTCGTAGTTCCGCTTCAGCCAGCGACGCGCCGCCGCGCGGCCGATGTCGCGCAGGTGCAGCAGGAAGTCCCATTCCGCGTTGAGCCGCGACGAGGAGGTCATCTCCGCCAGCGGCGGTCCGCCGTCGATCCTGTGCATCAGGACGCGCTTGTACTCGTCCTTGGGCAGCTTGCCGCCGTCGATCAGACGGTTGACGAAGTCGATGGCGCGCAGTTCGCGCAGCAGCGAGGCGTTGAAGGTGATCTCGTTCAGCCGGTCCTGGATGTCGCGCGCCTTGGTCGGCAGTTCCTTGCGCAGCAGCGGGTTGATCTGGACCAGCAGGATGTCGTCGCACGCAGCCTGGTAGAACAGCGGGAACAGCGCCGGATTGCCCATATAGCCGCCGTCCCAATAGGCCTCCTTGTCGATCTCGACCGCCTGGAACAGCATCGGCAGGCAGGCCGAGGCCATCAGATGGTCGGCCGTCATCTCCGGACCGTTGAAGACCCTGATCTTGCCGGTGCGGACATTGGTCGCCGCGATGAACAGCTTCACCGCGGTACAGGCCCTGACCTTGTCGAAATCGATCAGGTCGGCGATCACGCCGCGCAGCGGATTGATGTTGAGCGGGTTGATGTCGTAGGGGCTCGCCACCTTCGAGAACATCTCGAACCAGATCATCCCCGGCGGCACGCCGTTCGAGCCGCCCCAGGCGCCCAGCATCGTGTCGATCAGCGAGCGCTCGGAGCCGCCATATTTGCCGTCGACGCTGATCGCCCGCCAGAATGTCTCGAGCTTGGCGCGCGCCCCCTCGGCGCCACCCTCGATCCAGCCTTCGCTCAGCACCACCGCGTTCATCGCGCCGGCGCTCGTGCCCGACAGCGCCTCGATGGCGAGCCGGCCATCCTCGAGAATCGCGTCGAGCACGCCCCAAGTGAAGGCGCCATGCGCGCCGCCGCCCTGGAGCGCCAGCGAGACCGACTTCTCCGCCTTCGGCCCGGCGAGGCCGACGATAGGCTGCGTCGCCTTCTTGCGCCCGCTCACGCTGCGGTCCAGCCGCCATCCATCGGCAGCGTCGCGCCGGTGATCGACTTCGCAGCGTCGGTGCACAGGAACACGGCCAGCGCCGCGACCTGCTCGACCGTGACGAACTCCTTGGTCGGCTGCGCATCCAGCAGCACGTCGTTGATGACCTGCTCCTTGGTCAGCCCGCGCGCCTTCATCGTGTCGGGAATCTGCTTCTCGACCAGCGGCGTCCAGACATAGCCCGGCGCGATGGCATTGACCGTGATGCCCTTGGTCGCGACTTCCAGCGCCACCGTCTTGGTCAGGCCGGCGATGCCGTGCTTGGCCGCGACATAGGCCGATTTGAAGGGCGAGGCGACGAAGGCATGCGCCGAGGCCGTGTTGATGATGCGGCCCCAGCCCTTCGCCTTCATCTTCGGCAGCGCGGCGCGCGTCGTGTGGAAGGCCGAGGACAGGTTGATCGCGATGATCTGGTCCCATTTCGCGATCGGGAACTCGTCGATCGGGGAGACGAACTGGATGCCGGCATTGTTGATGAGGATATCGAC
>DATDBB010000320.1:0-16002 GCA_036525085.1 Allobosea sp. | reverse complement strand
CCATCGACGGCGAAACCTACTGGGACGAGAGCGCGGCCTATGCCTTCACGCTCGAGCAGATCGAGCGTGACATCGAGGCGCCGACGGACGCGATCGAGCAGCTCTGCTTCGCCTTCATCGAAAAGGCGCTCGGCAGCGAGGAGATATTGAGCCGGCTCGCGATTCCCCACGCGCAATGGGATTTCATCCGTGAGAGCTGGCAGCGCGGCGACCGCAACCTCTATGGCCGGCTCGACCTCTCCTATGACGGGCGCGGACCGGCCAAGCTGCTGGAATATAATGCGGATACCCCGACCGGCCTGTTCGAATCGAGCGTCGTGCAATGGGATTGGCTCGAGCAGGCGATGGCACGCGGCGCGCTGCCGGCGGGGTGCGATCAGTTCAATTCGCTGCATGAACGGCTGATCGCGGCCTTTAGCCAGCTTCGCGATCCCTCGCCCTACCGGCTCCACCTGACCTGCGTCCAGAACAGCAACGAGGACAAGGGCACGGTCGATTACCTCATGGACTGCGCCGCCCAGGCCGGGCTCGACGCGCGCTTCACCTTCATCGAGGAGATCGGCCTGCTCTCGGACGGACGCTTCTGCGACGGCGCCAACCAGCCGATCGAGACCCTGTTCAAGCTTTATCCCTGGGAATGGCTGTTCCGCGAGAACTACGCCGCGAATCTCGCCACGTCGCGCTGCCAGTTCATCGAGCCGCCCTGGAAGGCCATCCTCTCGAACAAGGGCCTGCTGGCCTATCTTTGGGAGATGGAGGCAAGCCATCCCAATCTGCTGCCGGCCTTCTTCGAAGGCGATCCGCGCTGTGCCGGCCTGTCGCCGCGCCATGTCCGCAAGCCGCTCTATTCGCGCGAAGGCGCCAATGTCGCGCTGATCGAGCGCGGGAAGGTGCTGGACAGCGACGACGGCCCTTATGGCGCGGAAGGCTTCATCCTGCAGGACGCGGCGCAGAACCTGTTCGGCTCGCCCGGAAACTACGCCGTGGTGGGCTCCTGGCTCGTCGCTTCGCAAGCCTGCGGGCTTTGCATCCGTGAGGACGCGTCGCCGATCACCAAGAACACCTCGCGCTTCGTGCCGCACTATATCGAGGGCTGAGTTGACCTCGGGAGCTTCGAACCGGATCGTCATTCCGGACAAGCCGCGTCAGCGGCGCCGATCCGGAATCCATGCCGGAACGCCGGTCCTGCAAGGCTCCGGCATGGATTCCGGGTCTCCGCTTCGCTGCGCCCGGAATGACGGCGCGGGCACGACGAAGGCGTCCGCTTAAACATGACCCGCCTCCGCCAACCTGCTAGACTTGAGAGTCCGAGCCTGCCGCAAGCGAGCCAAGCCCATGCCTGACACGACCGTCTCTTCCGCCCCCCGTGGCCTCGACCACCTCGTCATCGGCGTCCGTGACCTCGACGCCGCCGGCGCCTTCTATGAGAAGCTCGGCTTCACCGTCGGCGCCCGCAACCGCCATCCCTGGGGCACCGAGAACCGGATCGTCCAGTTTCCCGGCTCCTTCCTCGAACTGATCACCATCGGCGACGCCGCCGCGATCGTCGCGCCTACGCCTCGCGTCTTCTCCTTCGGCAGCTTCGTCCGCGAGGCGCTGGAGCGCGGCGAGGGGCTGTCGATGCTGGTGCTGGAAAGCACGGACGCCAAGGCCGACGCCGCCGCGTTCAAGGCGGCTGGGATCGGCGATTTCGAGCCGTTCTTCTTCGAGCGCAAGGCGCGGCGCCCCGATGGCAGCGAGGTGCGCGTCGCCTTCTCGCTCGCTTTCGCCGCCGATCCGCTGGCGCCTGAATGCGGCTTCTTCGTCTGCCAGCAGCACGAGCCGCAGAACTTCTGGAATCCGGCCTTCCAGCAGCACGCCAATGGGGCGAGCGCGCTGACCTCGGCGATCATCGTCACGGACGATCCTGCCGCGCACCGCGAGTTCCTGAGCGCCTATGCCGGCTTCCCCGAAGTGCTGGAAGGCAATGCCGATCTCGTCTTTGACTTGCCGCGCGGGCGCATCGACGTGCTCGACCCGGAAGCTGCCCAGGCGATCTACCATGTCGAGCCCGACCCGACGCCGGCCCGCTTCCTCGGCTTCTGCGTGGCCGTGCCGGATCTCGATGCCGTCGCGAGCAGGCTGGAGGCGGCCGGCGTGCCCCATGCGCAGGGCGACGAGCGCATCACCGTGCCGGCCGAGGCCGCCCTCGGTTGTGTCATTGCCTTCGAACTGGCTTGAGGGGCAGGATCGCGTGATCGGCACAGGGGATTCGGAACGAGAATGATCACGCAGGCCTTGTTGAAGCTTCCGGATTTCGCCCTGTTCTTTTCCGTCTCGCTCGGTCTCGTCGGCGTCTACCTCTTGGTCTACACCGTGGCGACCTCGCATAACGAGTTCGGCCTGATCCGGCAGAACAACATCGCTGCGGCGCTTTCGCTGGGCCTGAGCCTGACCGGCTTCGCGCTGCCGCTCTCGAGCGCGGTCGTCCATGCCAACACGATCCCCGACCTGGTGATCTGGGGCGTCGTCGCCATCGTCGTGCAGTTGATCGTCTATGCGCTGGTCAGGCTCGTCCTGCCCAACCTCTCGGCGCGCATCGCGGCCGGCGAACTGGCCGCGGCGCTCTTTCTCGGCGCTGCATCGCTCGCGGCTGGCGTCATCAATGCGGCCGCGATGACCTTCTGAAGGCCAGCCCGCCGGGCAGCGCTTTCGTCGGACGGCCTTATTCGGCGGCGCGCGCGTCCGGCAGGGACGCCAGCAGCGCGACCAGAGCCCGGTCGTGCAGCACGACCATGCGCTCCTTCGGCTTCAGCCAGATCGCCGCGTCGTCGATCGTCTCGGCATCGACGAGCTTGGCCTGGGCCAGGGCGCGGTCGGCCTCGATCTCGCCGCGGCGGCGCGGCTGGCTTTCCGGCAGCATCAGTTCATGCGCCTCGCGTAGCGCGGGATCAGCATGCAGCGCCCGCAGGCCATCGGCATCGTCGTAGCCGGCCTTGTCGAACTCCGCCTGGAGCGCGTTGGCGCGCAGCGCCACGGCGGGGGGATCGCCTTCCTCGGGCGTCACCAGGAGCTTGTGGCGCTTGAGCCAGAGCCCGATCGCGAGTTGCCCCGACGCCCAGGAGAGCGGGATCGCCAGTACGAGGCCGACGATCGTCGGCGACATCCAGGCGAACAGCGAGGTCGCGATCATGAAGGCGGAAATGCCGGCGACGATGCCGAGGACCGTATGTGTGCGGTGCCGGCGGATGATGTCCTTCAGCGGGATCGAGCCGTCGTCGCGTCGTTGCGGGTTCCAGCCGGTGTCGCGCCCGAGCAGGATCTGGAACACCGAGCCGGACTGGATCAGCATCATGATCGGCGCGAAGAAGGCCGAGAACAGCACCTCGATCAGCGCCGAGACCACCAGGCGGATCGCCCCGCCGCCGGCCCGTCGCAGCTTGCCGTTGAACAGGGTCAGCAGCAGCCCGAACAGCTTCGGCGCGAGCAGGATCGCCATCGTCAGGGCGAACAGGTTCAAGGCGCGCTCGGGGTCGAAGCGCGGCCAGACAGGGAAGAGCGTGAACTCCTGGGTGAAGTATTCCGGCCGCGCATAGCTGACCTGGAGCACGATCAGGATGCCGACCACGAGCTGCATCAGCCAGAAGGGCGAGGCCAGATAGCCCATGATGCCTGTGGCGAAGTGCTGGCGCGTCGGCAGCGCGAAGCCCTTGGCGCCGATGATGCGCGAATGCTGCAGGTTGCCCTGGCACCAGCGCCGGTCACGAACCGAGACGTCGATCAGCGAGGGCGGGCTTTCCTCATAGGACCCCGTCAGGTCCGGCAGCATATAGACCGACCAGCCGGCGCGGCGGATCAGCGCCGCCTCGACGAAATCATGGCTAAGCACATGCCCGCCGAAGGGCGGCTTGCCCTTGAGGTCGGGCAGGCCGCAATGATCGGCGAAGGCCTTCGTCCGGATGATGGCGTTGTGGCCCCAGTAGTTGCCGTCGCGGCCGGACCACATCGCCAGTCCCGTCGCGATCACCGGCCCGTAGACCCGCGCCGCGAACTGCTGGAGCCGGGCGAAGAAGGTATTGCGGTTGATGATCAGCGGCAGCGACTGGATGATGCCGGAATCCGGATCCTCCTCCATCGCCGATGCGAGGCGCACGATGCAGGTTCCGGTCATCAGGCTGTCGGCGTCTAGCACGACCATGTGCTCGTAATGGCCGCCCCAGCGCGTCACGAAATCAGCGATGTTGCCGGCCTTGCGGTGATGGTTCTTGGGCCGGTGGCGATAATAGACCCGCGCATCCGGCCCCAGCCGCTGGCGCAGCGCCAGGAAGGCCCGCTCCTCGGCGATCCAGACGTCGGGATTCGTCGTGTCCGAGACGATGAAATAGTCGAAATGACTGCCGAGACCAGTGGCTTCCACCGATTCGCGGATCGCCGCCAGCGCCGCAAAGGTGCGCGCCGAGGACTCGTTATAGATCGGCATCACCACGACGGTGCGGTGCTTCAGCGTCTCGACGCGTCCCGAGAAGCCCTTATTGAAGAGCAGTCCGAAGAAGCCGAGGACGGCACTGGTGAAGGCGAGTGCGATCCAGGAGAAGTTGATCGTGAACAGCACGAGCAAGACGTACTGCAGCGACGTCGTGCGGCTGACCGACACGACGTTGTACATTTCCCAGGCGCCATAGGCAGTCAGTGCCAAGCCGCCGCCGAAGACGAAGAGCCGCTTCAGCCAGGGCGTCTTCCAGGCTCGCGGCGCGGCCGGCCGCCTCCGCTCCGATGCATCCCAGCGCCGGAACGACTGCACCGGCATGACGAGCCGGCTTTCAGGCGGCGTCGCCGGTTCCCGGCTCGCCACATAGGGCAGCGCCTGCGCAGCGGCCTCGTTCGGGCGCGTCGCGGTTACCACGTCCATCGATTCAACCAGGTTTCCGAAACCGGCTGACCGCCGGATTGCAGCACGAGCCGGAGCTCGCACAGGTTTTCCGTGCCCGGATCGACCTCGAACCCGACCCGCATCAGCTTGCGCTCGGGAAAGGGCCAGAGCCGGACATTGTGGATCTGGCCGGGTTGCGTGGTGATGTTGGCGCGTGTCGAGGCGACAACGCCCGCATCGGCCAGCCTGTCGCCGGTGAAATCCACGATGAAGCGCCGCCGACGCCCCTGCGAGCCGCGCCCCTGGCGCATGCGGGTGGCGAGGGCGAGAGGCGGCCGCTCCGGCGGCTGCCAGCACCATGCCTGCCGATACGCGACCACGGTCTCGCTACCGGCCGCGAGCGGCTGGCGCGGACGCCAGTACATGATGATGTTGTCGTTGACGTCCGACTCGCTCGGAATCTCGATGAGTTGGACCGAGCCGGCGCCCCAGTCGCCCAGCGGCTCCATCCAAACGCTCGGGCGCAGCTCGAAGCGCTGGTCGTCATCCATGAAGGCCGTGGGATCGCGCTCGCGCTGGACCAGCCCGAACCCCTTCGGATTGCCGTCCATGAAGGACGAGACCTGCAGCGTCGCGGGATTGCTGACGGGCCGGTAGATCCATTCGTCGTTCCCCGTGCGCATCTGCACGCCGGAAATCTCGTGCACGGCCGGCCGCACATCGTCGAAGCTGCGCCGGCTCTGCGGCCCGGACAGGAAAGTGCCCATGGTGCAGCCGAAGCCGACATGATCGAGCGCCTGGCGAGCGAACAAATTCATCTCGACGTCGATCAGCGTGACGTCCCCGGGCCGCAGCGTCATGCGGACCGCCCCGGTCAGGCTTTCCGAATCGAGCAGCGCGTGAACGACCAGCAGGCCCGAGGCCGGGCTCGGCCGCTCGATCCAGAAGGCGCGGAAGAACGGAATCTCCTCGCCGCGCGTCTCGCCCGGCCGCAGAATCAGCGCGCGGGCGAGGGCGCCGAAATTCTGTCCGCGCGCCAGCGAACGGAAGAATGTCGCGCCCTGGAAGATCGCAACCTCGAAAGGGCGTTCGAGACCGGTCGCGATGCGCATTCCGGAGAACTGGAGATCGATATTCGCCGGCGGCGGCGTGACCCGCCCGTAATCGAACTTGCTGCGGTCGAACGCGACGCGCCGCACGGTGCCCTCTTCGATCGTGAAAAGGCTCACGGGGTTCGAAAAGACATAGCCGCGGTGCAGCGGCTCGACGGTGAAGCCGCGATTCTCGCCGGCCCAGACCAGACTGCCGGGCTGGGCCCTGATTCCCAGATACTGGTCGACGGGCAGGGTGGCGTATCCGTCCGGTAGATCGGTCGCGACGAGGGGCACGAGCGGACGCTGCGCCAGGATGCGTGCCGCATCGACGACGAGCGAAGGATCGAACGTCTTGCCTTCGAACAGGAACGCTTGGTTGATGGCTGCGGCCGGCGACATCGTCTGCGCACGCGCAACGCCCGCTGCAAGCAGAGAAGCGGCTGCGGCTCCGCCGGAACCTTCGAGAAACTGCCGACGATTCAAAGGTTTCGACATTATATCCAACATGCGCGGACGACGCCCTCGCCCATTCGCGCTTCTAGAGCATTTCCCGGTGATCTGAAAAGCGGCAGTGCCGGTAATTTGTAGTCTATCTCTTGTCTCCTTACGGGATGATTTCCAACGCATGGCGCCGGCACACATCTCGACTTTGGCAAATGCCGACGGGATCGGCTATCCACGGCACCTGCAACGCCACCATGCGCCGAAGCGACCGCCAGCGTCCGCGATCGGAACCGCGCGGTCGGCTATTCGTCGCAAAGGAAACGACAATCATGACCGAAATGCAGTCCGGCCGGTCCTGCCTCGCGATTCTGCTCGCCGCGGGCGAGGGGACGCGGATGAAATCGGCCAGGCCCAAGGTGCTGCACGAAGTCGGTGGGCGTTCGCTGGTTGCCCATGCGCTGGCGGCGGTGGCGCAGGCCGGCGCGACCTCTGTTGTCGTAGTGATCGGGCCCGATCGCGCCGACGTTGCGGCGGAGGTTGCAGCCATTCTGCCATCGGCCGGTATTGCCATCCAGGTTGAGCGACGCGGCACCGCCCATGCGGTACTCGCGGCGCATGAGGCGTTGGCGGTTGGCTATGATGATGTTTTGGTTGCTTTCGCCGATACGCCGCTGGTGCGGCCCGAGACCTTTAGCGGCATGCGAGCCGCGCTTGCGGATGGCGCTGCTATTGCGGCGCTCGGATTCGAGGCGCGCGATCCGACGGGCTATGGCCGGCTGATTACGCGGGATGGCGCTCTGGAGGCGATCATCGAGCACAAGGACGCCAGCGAAGCGCAGCGCGCGATCAGCTTGTGTTTCGCCGGCCTGATGGCGCTCGACGGACGCCACGCGCTCTCAATCCTGGAGGCGATCGGCGACGATAACGCACAGGGCGAGTTCTATCTGACTGAGGCCGTCGCGGTGGCGCGCTCGCGCGAACTCAGGACGGTCGCGCATGATGCTCCCGAAAGCGAGGTCCAAGGGATCAACGACCGCATCCAGCTCGCCTCCGCGGAAGCCGAGTTCCAGCGTCGCAAGCGGCTCGCCGTGATGGCCGACGGCGCGACCCTGACAGCGCCCGAGACCGTCTTCTTCAGCTATGACACCCGGATCGGCCGCGATGTGCTGATCGAACCGCATGTCGTCTTCGGCCCCGGCGTGAGCGTCGCCGACGGCGCCGTGATCCATGCCTTCTCGCATCTGCAGGGCGCCACGATCGGCGAGGCCGCGATGGTTGGCCCCTATGCGCGGTTGCGACCGGGCGCCGATCTCGGGGCCAGGGCGAAGGTCGGCAATTTCGTCGAGATCAAGTCGGCCGAGATCGGCGCTGGCGCCAAGGTGAGCCATCTCACCTATCTCGGCGACGCGACGGTCGGGGCCGACGCCAATATCGGTGCCGGAACGATCACCTGCAATTACGATGGTTTCTTCAAGTACCGCACCAATATAGGCGCCGGTGCCTTCGTCGGCTCGAACTCGTCGCTCGTCGCCCCCCTCACGATCGGTGCAGGCGCCTTCATCGGCTCCGGCTCGGTGGTGACGGAGGATGTGGCCCCCGACGCTCTGGCTGTCGGCCGCGGCCGACAGGTCGCCAAGGAAGGCTGGGCCAAGGGCTTCCGCGAGGCCTCGCTGGCGCGCAAGGCAGCAGCGAAGAAGCCCTGAAACACCGGCATCCGCGCAGGTCGCCGTTCATAGTTCGACATTTAGAGTGATTTTGCTTGGCAGCGCCGGGCCGCTATGCGGATTCCAACGGCAACGTCTGAAGAGGTTTTGGTATGTGCGGCATCGTCGGGATTCTGGGCAAGGAAGCCGTCGCGACCCAGGTGGTCGAAGCGCTCAGGCGGCTCGAATATCGTGGCTATGACTCAGCCGGCGTCGCCACGCTGGAACATGGCCAACTCACCCGCCGTCGCGCCGAGGGCAAGCTCAGAAATCTCGAAGTCCGCCTCTCCAACGAGCCGCTCGAAGGCCTGATCGGCATCGGCCACACCCGCTGGGCGACGCATGGCAAGCCCAACGAGACCAATGCCCATCCGCATGCGACGGCCAAGCTCGCCGTCGTCCACAACGGCATCATCGAGAATTTCCGCGAGCTGCGTGCCGAGCTTCAGGCGGACGGCTACGTCTTCGAGACCGAGACCGATACGGAGATCGTCGCCCATCTCGTCACGCGCGAACTGGATCGCGGCAAGACGCCCGTCGAGGCGGTGGGGTTGAGCCTGCCGCATCTGCGCGGCGCCTTCGCGCTCGCCTTCCTGTTCCAGGGCGAGGAAGACCTGCTGATCGGCGCCCGCAAGGGCTCGCCGCTGGCGGTCGGCGTCGGCGACGGCGAGATGTATCTCGGCTCGGACGCGCTGGCGCTGGCGCCCTTCACCGATCTCATCGCCTATCTGGAGGAGGGCGACTGGGTCGTCCTCAACCGCAAGGGCGCGTCCTTCTACGACAAGGCCAACAATCCGGTGCAGCGCCGCGCCCAGCGCGTCGCGGCCGGAGCCTTCCTCGTCGAAAAGGGCAATCACCGCCATTTCATGGCGAAGGAGATCTATGAGCAGCCCGAGGTCGTCGGCCACACGCTGACCCAGTATCTCGACATGGCCGACGGCAGCGTGCGCCTGCCGTTCAAGGACACGATCGACTGGAAGGCGCTGTCGCGCTTGTCGGTGTCGGCCTGCGGCACGGCCTATTATGCCGGGCTGACGGCGAAGTACTGGTTCGAGAAGCTCGCCCGCCTGCCGGTCGAGATCGACGTGGCCTCCGAGTTCCGCTACCGCGAGGCGCCGCTGCCCGAGAACGGGCTTGCGCTCTTCGTCTCGCAATCGGGCGAAACGGCCGACACGCTGGCCTGCCTGCGTTATGCCAAGCAGGAGCAGCAGAAGATTCTCTCCGTCGTCAATGTCCCGACCTCGACGATCGCGCGCGAGAGCGACGCCGTCGCCCCGACGCTCGCCGGCCCCGAGATCGGCGTCGCCTCGACCAAGGCCTTCACCTGCCAGCTCACCGCGCTGGCCTGCCTCGCGCTGGCGGCAGCGCGTGGACGTGGCACGCTCTCGCATGACGAGGAGACCCGTCATGTCCAGAGCCTGATCGCCCTGCCGGGGCTCATCGCCAAGGCGCTGGAACTGGAGCCGCAGATCGAGAAGCTCGCCCGCGAGCTCTCCAAGGCGCGCGACGTACTCTATCTCGGTCGCGGCACGAGCTTCCCGCTGGCTCTCGAAGGCGCGCTGAAGCTCAAGGAAATCAGCTACATCCACGCCGAAGGCTATCCGGCGGGAGAGCTCAAGCATGGTCCGATCGCGTTGATCGACGAGGCGATGCCGGTGATCGTCGTCGCGCCGCATGACGCGCTCTTCGAGAAGACCGCCTCGAACATGCAGGAGGTCGCCGCGCGCGGCGGGCGGATCATCCTGATCACCGACGCCAAGGGCGCCGCCGAATGCGGCATCGAGCCGGAAACGACGATCATCATGCCGGACATGGACCCGACCTTCGCCGCCATCGTCTATGCGCTGCCGATCCAGATGATCGCCTACCAGACGGCGGTTTTCATGGGCAAGGACGTCGACCAGCCGCGCAACCTCGCGAAATCCGTCACTGTGGAGTGAGCGCCCAGAAACTCACCCTCATTGCGCTCGCCCTCAGGGTGGTTCACGCCTCCGGGCGGCTCGCGACATAGAGTGCCGCCGCGACCAGACACGCGCCGCTGATCCATAGCGCGATCGGCGGCGCGCTGGTCCGGGTCAGCATCGCGAAGCCCAACAGCATCGAGGCGCAGGCGATGAGCTTGACCCGGCGCGCGATCGATCCGGTCTCGCGCCAGCGCCGCACCTGCGGCCCCAGGCGGGGATGGCCGAGCAGCCAGGCCTCGAAGCGTGGTGAGGACTGCGAGAAGCACCATGCCGCCAGGATCAGGAAGATCGTCCCCGGCATCAGCGGCAGGATCAGGCCGACGACGCCGATCGCGGTGAGAATCCAGCCGGCCACCAAAAGCAGCGGACGCCGAAACTGTCGAACGCCGCGCATCATCGCTCCGATTGCCCTGCCGATTCGTCCCGGCTTTCGCGCCTGCACGAACGAAAGCACCCTATCTGGGAACGCCGCAAGCTGGCGGTGGTTGCGCCATCCTTGAATTCCGTTCTGGCGACTGGCACGTCTGTCGCATCATGCTCGGGCAGACCGCTTGCTCGCAGCCAGCCATATCGGACCCCTCGAATGACGCCGAGCCCACCTGATCCACGCCACGTCATCCAGCCCGATCTGCTGAGCCCGAGCTTCGGCACCAGGCTCCGGCGCTATTTCCTGACCGGCCTCGTGCTCGCGGCCCCGCTGGCGATCACCGCCTCGGTGACATGGTGGTTCGTCAACTTCGTCGATGGCCTGGTGAAGCCATTGGTTCCGACGGCCTACTGGCCGGATTCCTATCTGGCCTATCCGGTGCCCGGCTTCGGCCTGATCATCGGCCTGATCGGGCTGACGCTGCTCGGCTTCCTCACCGCCAATCTCGTCGGCCGCTCGCTCGTCAATGCCGGCGAGGCGATCCTCGAGCGCATGCCGGTCGTGCGCGGCCTCTACAAGGGCGTCAAACAGGTCTTCGAGACGATTTTCTCGCAATCGGGCACGTCGTTCCGGAAAGTCGGGATGGTGCAGTTCCCGCAGCCCGGCATGTGGTCGATCGTCTTCATCGCGCAGGAAGCCGCGCCCGAGATCGCCGGCAAGCTGCCCGATGGCAGCGAGCAGATCGGCGTGTTCCTGCCCTGCACGCCGAACCCGACGACCGGCTTCTTCTTCTACCTGCCGCGCCGGGAGGTGGTGGAACTGTCGATCTCGGTCGAGGACGGGGCCAAGCTGATCATGTCGGCTGGGCTGATCCAGCCGGGGCAGGCGGCGCCGAAGATCGCAGCCGCCAGGACTACCCCGCCCGCAGCAGCCTGATCGCGACGTCGCGCTCGAACAAATAGAGCAGCGTCCTGACAGCCTCACCGCGCGGGCTCTCCAGATGCGGGTCGCGCTCGATCAGGAGGCGGGCGTCGTCGCGCGCCGCAGCCAGCAGATCGCCATCGACCTCGGGGCGGGCAATGCGCCAGTCGGGCGAGCCCGATTGCTTCGTACCGAGCACTTCGCCCTCGCCGCGCAGGCGCAGATCCTCCTCGGCGATGCGGAAGCCGTCCTCGGTCTCGCGCATGATCGTCAATCGCGCCTCGGCAACGGGACCGAGCGGCCCCTTGTAGAGCAGGAGGCAGGTCGAGGCGGCCGAGCCGCGTCCGATGCGGCCGCGAAGCTGGTGGAGCTGCGCCAGCCCGAAGCGCTCGGCATGCTCGATCACCATCACGCTGGCATTGGGCACGTCGACGCCGACCTCGATCACGGTCGTCGAAACCAGGATACGCGTCTCGCCGGCGAGGAAGGCCGCCATCGCCGCGTCCTTGTCGCGGCCGGGCATCTGGCCGTGCAGCAGACCGACCTGTGCGCCGAAGAGTTCGCGCAGCGACTCATAGCGCTCCTGCGCCGCGGCGACGTCGAGCGTGTCGGATTCCTGCACCAGAGGGCAGACCCAATAGACCTGCGCTCCGGCTTCGACCGCGCGCCCTACTGCGCCGACGACCTCGTCGAGGCGCTCCGACGAGATCGCCTTCGTCGCGATCGGCTTTCGCCCCGCCGGCTTTTCGGCCAGCACCGAGATGTCCATGTCGCCGAACCAGGTCAGCGAAAGCGTGCGCGGGATCGGCGTCGCCGTCATCACCAGGATATCGACGGCCTCGCCCTTCGAGCCGAGCAGCAGGCGCTGATGCACGCCGAAGCGATGCTGCTCGTCGACGATGGCGAGCGCGAGATCGCGGAAGGCGACGCCCTCCTGGAACAGCGCATGCGTGCCGACTGCGATCGCGATCTCGCCATTCGCGAGGCCTTCCAGCACGCGCGCCCGGCCCGGCCCCTTCTCGCGGCCGGTGAGCAGGGCGAGCTTGAGCCCGGCCTTGGCCGCCAGCGGCTCCAGCCGCTCGGCATGCTGGCGCGCCAGGATCTCGGTCGGCGCCATCAGCACCGATTGCCGCCCGGCTTCAGCCGCGGCGGCCATCGCCATCAGCGCGACCACCGTCTTGCCGGAGCCGACATCGCCCTGCAGCAAGCGCAGCATGCGCTCCGGCTTCTCCATATCGGCATGGATGTCGGCGAGCGCCTGGCGCTGGCCGTCGGTCAGCGTGAAGGGCAGGGCACCTTCGATCGCATGCCTGAGCCGCCCATCGCCGGCCGTGGCGCGGCCGGCGATCTTCTTCTGCTGGCGCCGCACCAGGGCGAGCGCGATCTGGCTGGCCAGCAATTCGTCATAGGCGACGCGTCGCCTCACGATCGTATCGCCCTCGACGGCCTTGAGATCATCGGGGTGATGCAGCCCCTGCATCGCCTCCGTGAATGATGGAAAACCGCTCTTCGCCAGGAAGGCCGGGTCCTGCCATTCAGAGAGATCCGGGCATTTCTCGGCCGCCGCCGCAACGATGCGCGTCATCACGCGCGGGCCGACGCCCTCGGTCATGCCGTAGACCGGCTCGATCGCCGGCAGGGTCGCGGCCTGCTTCGGGTCGAGGATGCGGTCGGGATGGACCATCTGGCGCATGCCGTCCCAGAGTTCGAGCTTGCCCGAGATGATCCGGTAGGCGCCGATCGGCATGGTCTGGAGCAGGTGCCGGACGTCGGCATGGAAGAAGACCAGTGTGACGTCGCCGGTCTCGTCCTCGACGAGGATGCGGTAGGGCGCCTTGGCCTTGGTCGGCGGCGCCGGGCGATGCTCGGTCACCTGCGCCGAGAAGGTCGCGACGCCGCCGATTGGCGCATCGACGATCGAGGGGCTCGGCCGCCTGTCGATCGCGCCCGTCGGCAGATGAAACAGCAGATCGACGACGCGCGCGCCGCGCGTCTCGTCGCCGAGCAGCTTGTCGAGCGCCTTGGCCGTCTTGGGACCGACCCCGGAGAGCGAGGTGACGGGGGCAAACAGCGGATCGAGCAGGGACGGGCGCAAGCGGTGACTCGTTCATGTCAGAAGCGCGAAGTTTGCAGCAACGCTGCCGCTGACTTCGCGGTATGCCGAGGCTATATAGCCCGCATCGGCAGGCTCCGCGACGGGGCCGGCCCCGTTGTCATTGCACCATCCCGTGGTTTCCAGTCCGACCGAGGTGTCCGGAGGTTTCATGAGTGGCTCGTCCCGAACCAGCGCCGATCTCGACCCGCGCCGGCGCAAGATCCTGTTCCGTGCCTGGCATCGCGGCATGCGCGAGAACGATTTGATCATGGGCGGCTTCGCCGATGCCCATATCGGGACGCTGACGGAGGCCGAGCTCGACGAGTTCGAGCGCCTGATCGAGGTGCTGGACCGCGACCTGCTGAGCTGGATCACCGGCGAGGCGGAGGTGCCTTCGAACTACGACACCGCGCTGTTCCGGCAGCTCAAGGCGTTTCATCACCATGAGAAGCCGATCCATGTTTAGTCGCCAATGACATCCTCCCCGTCATCCCGGACGCAGCGAAGCGGAGATCCGGGATCCATGCCGGAGCGTTGCCGGCTTGCGTTCCGGCATGGATCCCGGATCGGCGCCGCTGCGCGGCTTGTCCGGGATGACACGGCGAATTTTTGCACCGTCAGCACATAAAGACCGTCGAAGACATGAGCATCCCGCCTCCCGCCCAGATCGCGAAACTCCAGAGCGATCGCATCCTCGATGCGCTGAACCGTGGCGACAAGCCGACGCTCGCCTCGGTTCCGGACGGCTTCGATGCCGTCGTCCTCGCCGACCTGACCCGCGCCCGGGCCAAGAAGGCCGAAGGCACTGCGATGCTGGTCTTCATCGCCCGCGACGGCCAGCGCTTGCAAGTTCTCGAAAACGCTTTGCAATTCGTCGCACCCGATCTCGAGGTGATGTCGTTCCCGGCCTGGGACTGCCAGCCCTATGACCGGGTTTCGCCGGCGCCATCGATCGTCGCGCATCGCATGACGACGCTGTCGCGGCTCGCCAAGACGAGGTCTGGAGACAGGCCGCGCCTGCTGCTGACCACCGTCAATGCTGCGCTCCAGCGGGTGCCGGCCTTCGGCCGCGTCGCCTCCGAGAGCTTCTCGGCCGCGCCCGGCAACATGGTCGACACCGAGGAACTGGCGCGCTGGCTCGACATCAACGGCTATCTGCGCACCTCGACCGTGCGCGAGACCGGCGAGTTCGCCGTGCGCGGCGGCATCGTCGATCTCTATCCGCCGGGCATGCCTGCCCCGATCCGGCTCGATTTCTTCGGCGACACGCTGGAATCGATCCGCACCTTCGATCCGGAGACGCAGCGGACCACCGGGCAATTGCGCGGGCTCGACCTCGTGCCGATGTCCGAAGCGCAGATGACGAGCGAGAGCATCAAGCGCTTCCGCCAGAGCTACATCACCACCTTCGGCACGCCCGGCCGCGACGACACGCTCTATGAAGCGGTCAGCGAAGGCCGCCGCCCGGCCGGGCTCGAACACTGGCTGCCGCTGCTGACCGAGCGGCTGGACACGCTCTTCACCTATCTGCCCGACGTGCCTCTGGTCCTCGACCATCAGTCCGAGGACGCGGTCGGCGAGCGCATCAGCCTGATCAAGGACTATTACGACGCCCGCAAGGCGGCGATGGACCAGCCCAGCGCCGGCGGCATCCCCTACAAGCCGCTCAAGCCCGATGCGCTCTATCTCTCGCCGGCCGACTGGCGCGCCGTCATCGACCAGTCCGGCGTCGCCTCTCTGACGCCGTTCCAGTTGCCCGACAGCGACGGCAAGCTGATCATTGATCTCGGCGCCCGCCAGGGCCGCAGTTTCGCCGCCGAGCGCGCCGACAATGCCGGCAGCGTCTTCGACGCAGCAGTGGCGCATGTTAAGGCCCTCGAGAAGGACGGCAGGCGCGTCATCCTCTCGGCCTGGTCGGAAGGCTCGCGCGAGCGGCTGGCCCATGTGCTCGCCGATCACGGCCTCAAGACCGTGCAGATGACGGGGTCGCTGCGCGCCGCCTTCGATCTCAAGCCCGGCACGACTGCGCTCGCCGTCTGGGGCTTCGAGACCGGCTTCGAGGCCGGCAAGCTCGCCGTCATCGGCGAGCAGGACATCCTCGGCGACCGTCTGGTACGGCCTCGCAAGAAGACCCGGCGCCCGCAGGACTTCATCGCCGAGCTGTCCTCGCTCTCGCCCGGCGATCTCGTCGTCCATGTCGATCACGGCATCGGCCGCTTCATCGGCCTGCGCTCGATCACGGCGATGGGCGCGCCGCATGACTGCCTGGAAATCCACTACGCCGCCGATTCGAAGCTCTTTCTGCCGGTCGAGAATATCGAGCTGCTCTCGCGCTACGGCTCGGAGGACACCGACGTCCCGCTCGACCGGCTGGGCGGCGGCGGCTGGCAGGCGCGCAAGGCCAAGCTGAAGCAGCGCATCCGCGAAATGGCGGGCAAGCTGATCGCGATCGCCGCGGCGCGTGCGTTGAAGGAAGCGCCTCGCCTGCTGCCGCCGGACGGGCTCTATGACGAGTTCCGAGCCCGCTTCCCCTTCGAGGAGACGGAAGACCAGCAGAACACGATC
>DATDBB010000319.1:0-3896 GCA_036525085.1 Allobosea sp. | reverse complement strand
CGCATCCGAACGATACGCGCCAAGCACGAAACGGGAGCAGGTCGAACGACCGCCCCCGGCTGTGATCGATCACGGCCCTTCGGACAGGCGCGATGTAGGCGAAAACAGGCCTGAGAGCAAGGGGAGAAGGCCGGCCCGGGGTCTTGCGAAGCCCTGCGGCTATCGCGATCCTTAAACAGCCCGCAACCATCGACGCCCTGGCGGCAGGCGAGGAGCCGATCATGACCGACGAGCCCGAAATACCCGCCGACACCAAGCTGACGCGAACCAAGCAGGCCTGGGCACGTGCGGGCAAGTTCCTGACCGGGCGCGTGGCCCGGCCGGAGAGCGAGCGGCTGCCGCCCGGCCAGCACCTGGTCAAGGACTGGCCGGTGCTCGATCTCGGCCTGCAGCCGGAGATCCCGCTCGCAAGCTGGACACTCGACATCGACGGCGCGGTCGAACAGCCCCAGCACTGGCGCTGGGCGGACCTGATGGCGCAGGAGCAGACGAGCGAGGTCTCCGACATCCACTGCGTCACGACCTGGTCGCGCTACGACAACCACTGGGAGGGCGTCTCGACGCGCGCATTGCTCGATCTCGTCCGGCCCAAGCCGGATGCGGGCTTCGTCGTGCTGCACTCATATGACGGCTACACCACGAACCTGACGCTGGAGGATTTCGCCAGCGAGGACGCCATCCTGGCCCATGGCTGGGAAGGCAAACCGATCCCGACCGAGCATGGCGGGCCGCTCCGGCTCGTGCTGCCCAAGCTCTATTTCTGGAAGAGCGCGAAATGGCTGAAGCGGATCGAATTCACGCTCGCCAATCAGCCGGGCTTCTGGGAGGTCCGCGGCTATCACGACCGCGGCGATCCCTGGCAGGAAGAACGCTACAGCGAGGATTGAGGCGCGGCGGACGGCGTCGCCCGCCCGACTTCCCCAACGTCGCCCTTCATGCAAGGTTGCGCGCCGGGTTTCGCCTGCACTTGAGGAGCACGCCATGGGCTGGGTTGTCTTGGGGCTGATCGCCGCCGTCGTCGTCTACCTGATCATGACCTATAACGGCCTCGTCGCGTTGCGGCAGCGGGTCAACCAAGCCTTCGCCGACATCGATGTGCAGCTCAAGCAGCGCCACGACCTCATTCCCAACCTGGTCGAGACCGTGAAGGGCTACGCCACCCATGAAAAGAGCACGCTCGATGCCGTGATCGCCGCGCGCAACGCCGCGCAGGGCGCCGGCACCGTGCATGACAAGGCCGCCGCCGAACAGCAGCTTTCGGGCGCTGTCGGCCGTTTGCTGGCTCTGGGCGAGGCCTATCCGGACCTCAAGGCAAGCGCGAACTTCCAGCAGCTCCAGGTCGATCTCGGCAATGTCGAGGACAAGCTCGCGGCCGCGAGGCGCTTCTTCAACAACGCCGTCAGCGAGTTCAACGCCGCGATCCAGGCCTTTCCGGCGGTGTTCTTCGCGCCGCAGATGGGCTTCACGCAGCGCGAGTTCTTCGATGTCGGCGAGACCGTTCGGGGACAGATCGAGGTCGCGCCGAGCGTGAAGTTCTAAGCGCCGGTCAGGGGCGACGAACGGGGCGGCGGCGATGGTGGGCCAAGCCTTCGGGCTCTACACCCATATGCGCAACAACCGCATCAGGTCGGGCTTCCTGATCGCGGGGCTGTTCGCGCTGGTCTATCTCACTGTGTGGGGGCTACTGCTGGTCGCTTACGGCTATGGCGGCGTGCCGCGCGGCCGCACCGCCTTCGGCGAAGCGGGCCGGCAATTCTGGTCCTGGCTGCCTTTCACCACGCTTGCCGCCGGCGCCTGGGTCTTCGTCGGCTTTCGCGTCAATGTCGGGCTGATCGGCGCCATGGCGGGCGCGAAGGGACTCTCGCGCGACGACAATCCCAAGCTCTACCGCATGCTCGAGAACCTCTGCATCTCGCGCGGGCTGAGCGTGCCAAAACTCGCCATCGTCGAGAGCGAGGCGCTCAACGCCTTCGCCAGCGGCGTCAACGACAAGCAGTTCACGGTAACGGTGACGAGCGGCCTGCTGGCGCAACTGAACGATGCCGAGGTCGAGGCCGTGCTCGCGCATGAGCTGACCCATATCCGCAATGGCGACGTCAGGCTGATGATCATCGCCGTGGTCATCGCCGGCATCGTCTCGCTGGTCGGCGAGATGGTGTTCCGGGGCCTGGGACGCAGCCGCATCAGGGTTTCTTCCGACGATTCGAAGAAGGGCAGCGCGATTGCGATCCTGATCGGTTTCGCCGTGATCGCGCTGTCCTGGTTCCTGGCCGTGCTGATCCGGCTGTCACTGTCGCGCTCGCGCGAGTATCTCGCCGATGCCGGCGCCGTCGAGTTGACCAAGAACCCGGACGCGATGATCTCCGCCCTGCTCAAGATCGCCGGGCGCGCCGATATCGAGGGCGTGCCGTCGGGCGTGATGGACATGTGTTTCGAGAACGATCCGGACGACTTCGCCGACCTGTTCTCGACCCATCCTTCCGTCACCAAGCGCGTGCAGGCACTGGTCGAGACCGCCGGCGGGCGGATGCCGGCCATGCCGCCCCACCCGCCCCGCATCTCCGAGCGGCAGGATCTGCAGACGATGGTCGAGGAATCGGCCGCGCATATCGACCCGGCCGCACGTGGCCCTTGGGCGCGACCGCCCGGAGGTGGCAGCGCAAGCCCTTAGGGTCTGTACGCATCATGCGTGGGTACAACAACGCGCCGTGACCTTGCCCGCAACATTGCATTAACCTTCCGCTAGGGAATGGGGAGGTTGATGATGAAAAACACGACAGCGCTCCTGCTCGGCTTGATCATGCTGACATCCACGCTGCAACCAGCCACTGCGCAGGATGGTTGCAAAGCCGCGCAGAGTTCGTGCTCACAAATGAACGCGACCTGCGAAAAGAATTGTCAGGGCGCCGGCAACAATCCGAGCGGCTGCATCGCCCGCTCCTGCTCGACGACCTTCAACACCTGCAAGGCCAACGGCGTCTGGAAGGCGCCCGGCAGCGCCGGATGCTGGAAGACGAACAATCGGAGCTGAAGCCGCCCGGCGCTGTCAGCGGCCGTGCCGGGACCAGTCCAGCGCTTCCTCGAGCCGATCGTCGCCCCAGAACAGCTCGCCATCCTCGGTGACGAAGGTCGGGCCGCCGAAGATGCCGAGCGACTTGGCGTACTCGATCTCCGCTCGCAGCCTCCCTTTGACCTCCTCGCTGCGCGAGGCGGGAAAGGCGATGCCGGGATCGGCCCCCGCCTCCTTCAGAGCCGCGCTCAGCACCGCCTCCTCGGCGATGTTGCGGCCCTCGCCGAAGCCGGCGCGGAACAGCGCCTTCGAAAAGGCCGGCAGCCAGCCCGCCTCACGCCCCGCCAGGGCGAGCCGGGCCGCGATGAGGGAGTTCTGCGGGAAGGTCTCGGGCCTGACGAGGGTGAGCCCGTTGCGGCCGGCGCGGCGCTCGACGTCGCGCCACATATAGCGACCCTTGCTCGGATAGAGCGCGAAGGGCGACGTCGACCAGCCCTGGGCAGCGAAGATCGGCCCGAGCAGAAACGGCCGCCAGCGCAGATTGACCCCGGCGGCCTCGGCGAGCGGCTCGATCCTCAGCGCGCTCAGGAACGAATAGGGCGATGCGAACTCATACCAGAAGTCCAGAACAGGACGATTCGGCATTCAGCCTCCGAGTCGGTCGTCTAGGTTTCAAGTCGCGCATCCGGAGCCTGGGCCTCCCGATGCGCGACCGCAAGGTGCGGAGGGTGTCCACGCGTCATCGGACCGGCGTCATCAACACCGATCCATCACACGAAGACGCGACATCGATCAGAAGGTTCCGATTGCGTCGCCTACAGGGCTGGGATAGTGCGCCATTGCGTTCGAAAAGCGGCCCGCAATGCCGGATTGGCGCAGCAGCAGG
>DATDBB010000318.1:0-24948 GCA_036525085.1 Allobosea sp. | reverse complement strand
GCTGAAATCCATCGACTTCATCGTCGTGCCCGAGGACGGCTCGCGCATGGCCTTGCTGGAGACGGGCGCCGCCGACATCGTCGAGCGCGTGCCGCCGGAATCGATGGCGGCGATCAACGCGCTCAAGGATGCCAAGGTCGTTAATCCGCCCAGCATGTTCTCCATCAACATGGAGATGGTGCTGCGCGGCCCGCTTGCCGACGCCAAGGTGCGCAAAGCGCTCAACATGGCGGTCGATCGAGAGGGCATCGCCAAGGGGATACTCGGCGGGCTGGGAACGCCGAGCGTCGGTATGGTCGGCCCCGGCACGCAAGACGAACTGCGCAAGACCTTCGCCCCGATCGCGTTCGATCCGGAAGGTGCCAAGAAGCTGCTGGCGGAAGCGGGCTACAAGCCCGGCCAGCTCTCCCTCAGCTTCACCTGCCCAACCGGGCGCTACATCAAGGACGTCCAGGTCTGCCAGGCACTGGCTGGCTCGCTCGAAAATGTCGGGATCAAGGCCACCCCCCTCGTCGTCGACCGAGGCACATGGAGCAAGGTCATCGGCATGGAGCCAACGGCGCGGACCGACAATATGGGCATGGTCGGGCGCGCCACCGCGGGCATGGACTACACGCTCTATCGCCTGTTCTTCACCGGCGTCGGCGCCAATCGCACCGGCTACTCCAATCTCCGCGTCGACGCTCTGCTGAAGGAGGGCCGCGCCACCACTGACCCGGCGAAGCAGAAGGCGATCTACGGCGAGGTGCAGGAGATCGTCTGGCAGGACCAGCCCTTCCTCTTCCTTTGGTACCAGACCCAGGCGATCGGCGTGTCCAACCGAGTGCAGGGCTTCGCAGTCCAGCCCAACGAGACGCTTGTCTTCGACAAGGTGACGCTGAAGTAGCAGCGACGAAGCGGGAGCCGCGACGATGTTCGTTCTCAGACGCCTGTCCAGCGCCTTGCCGACACTGTTCGTGGTTTCGCTGCTGGTCTTCCTTTTCGTCGACCTGATCCCGGGCGATCCGGCGCAGATTCTTGCCGGGCCGACCGCCTCGAACGAGGAGATCGAGAGCATCCGCAAGTTCCTCGGCCTCAACGAGCCGCTGCTCACCCGTTACGCGCAATTCCTGCGCGGGATATTCGACCCCTCGGTCGCGACCTCGTTCCGGACCCACCGGCCGGTCGTCGTCGAACTGGCGGAGCGCCTTCCCAATACGTTGATCGTCTCGATCGGGGGGCTGGCGATCGGCGTCGTTCTGGGGACGCTCGCGGGCATCGTCTGCGCCATGCGCCCCGGCGGCATCGCCGATGCGTTGATCACCGTACTGACGCTGGCTGGCATCTCCATGCCGATCTACTGGCTCGGCCTGCTTGGCATCTGGTATTTCGCTGTCCATCTCGGCTGGCTGCCGGCGGCCGGAGCCTCGACGCCGATGCATTTCGTGTTGCCCATCCTCGTCATCGCGACGCGGCCGGCGGCGATGTTCAGTCGCCTCGTCGCGACGAGCCTGACTGAGAGCATGGGCCGCGATTATCTCGACACCGCCCGCGCCAAGGGGCTGAGCGAGACCCGCGTCGTGCTGTTCCATGCGCTGCGCAATTCGCTGATCGCCGCGGTCAGCGTCGCGGGCGTCCAGTTCGGCGGCATGCTGGGCGGATCGGTCGTCACCGAGACGGTGTTCGGCATTCCAGGCGTCGGCCGCCTGCTGGTCGATGCGGTTTCGCGCGCCGACTATCCCGTGATTCAATATGCGATCCTGATGTTCGCGGTCTTCTTCGTCCTGATCAACCTCTTCACCGACCTCCTGACGCAGTGGCTCGACCCCCGCACGCGCGAGCAGGAGAGACCGGCATGAGCCTGGCTCAGGACATGGTCAGCGTGCCGCATCGGTCCGAACCCGCGCCCGCCAAGCCCAATGCGGGCTGGACACTGCTCCGGCGCATCCTTGCTCAGCCCAAGGGGGCTGTGGGGCTGACTTTGGTCGTGCTCTATCTCGCGCTCGCCATCATCGGCCCGGCGCTGGCGCCGCAGGATGCATTCCGGCAGAACTTCGCGCAGACCCTGCGCCCGCCTTCCGCGGCGCATTGGTTCGGCACGGACCAACTCGGGCGTGACGTCTTCAGCCGCATTCTTGTCGGTGCACGCGCGACGCTTGGCATCGGCGTCGGCGGCGTTGCAGTCGCCTTCCTCATTGGCGTGCCGCTCGGGATCCTCGCCGCCTGGCGTCGGGGCTGGATCGAGGCCGTCCTGATGCGCGCCATCGATGTCATGCTGAGCTTTCCCGACATCGTCTTCGCGCTTGCCGTCGTGGCGATCCTCGGAGCGAATACTCAGAACGTCATCATCGCCGTGGGCGTCGTCGCGGTTCCGGTCTTCGCGCGCACGGCTCGCGCCGTGACGCTGAGTGTCCTCGCTGAACCCTATATCGAGGGCTCGGTCGCGCTCGGCGCCAGCCCCACCCGCGTGATCCTGCGCCATGTGCTACCCAACATCTCCGGCACGCTGCTGACGCTCTCGACCCTTCTCTTCGCCTCGACGCTGCTCTCGGCCTCCGGCCTCGGCTTCCTCGGGCTCGGTACGCAGCCGCCATTCCCCGAATGGGGAACGATGCTTGGCGAAAGCCGCTCCTACATCCGCAGCCATCCTTATCTCGCGACCTTCCCAGGCCTGTTCCTGGCGGTCTCAGCGCTCGCCTTCAACCTGCTGGGCGACGCGCTGCGCACGATCTACGACCCGACCAGCCGCCGCGGCGCCCGCCGGCTTCCCCTGCTGGGCTTCCTGCGGCGGCGCAAGGGTGAGCCCGTCGCGGCGGCCGCTGCTCCGGCCGGCCCGGATGCGCCCATCGTCGCTGTGAGCGACCTGCGCCTCGCCTTTCGGACCGCAGACGGCCTGCTTGATGTTGTTCGCGGCGTAGACCTTTCGATCCGCGCGGGCCGGACGCTGGCGATCGTCGGCGAATCCGGCTCCGGCAAGTCAACGCTGTTGCGCGCCATCGGCACGCTCGCCAATCCGCAGGAGGTGGCGATCACCGCCGGCAGCGTCGCGATCGGCGGCGAGGCCGCGCTGGGTCTCCCGGCCGCTGCCTTGCGCGACCTGCGCCGGCGCAAGATCGGCATCGTCTTCCAGGATGCAGCGAGTGCGCTCAATCCGGTCCTGACCATCGGCGACCAGATTGGCGAGGCGGTGCGCGCCTGTCACCGACTCGATCCGCAGGCGGTCCGTCAGCGCTGCATCGCCCTCCTGCGCGACGTCAACATTGCTGACCCCGAGCGCCGGCTCGACATGTATCCGCACCAGTTCTCCGGCGGCATGAAGCAGCGCATCGTCATTGCGATCGCGCTCGCACAGGACCCCGAGGTGCTTCTCGCCGACGAGCCGACCAGCGCGCTCGACGTCACCATCCAGCAGCAGATCCTGGTCCTGCTGCGCGAGATCCAGCGCAAGCGCGGCATGGCGATCCTGCTCGTCACCCACGACCTCAATCTCGTGGCGCGCTTCGCCGACGATGTCGCCGTGATGTATGCCGGGCGGCTGGTCGAGAGCGGTGCGATCGAAACAGTCCTGGAGCAGCCGCTGCACCCCTATACCCAGGCATTGCAGGCTTCAGCGCCCGGCTCCGGAGAAGGGCGTGGCAAGCCGCTGCGCTCCATCCCCGGCGAGCCGCCGATGGTCGGGCATTTGCCTGCGGGTTGTGCGTTCCGTCCGCGCTGCCCTCGCACTGTCGGCCGCGCCGAATGCGCGACGCATGAGCCGCCCGAGCGGCCGGTCGCCGGCCGCCGGGTGGCCTGCGCCTTCGCCGAGGAGGGGCTGATATGAACGCGCCCTTCCGCCTGCCTTGGACGCCCGGCACTGCCAGCGACGACATCGTGGTCGTCGAGCAGGTCAGCCGTCATTTCGGCGGCGGCGCCAAGGGCTTGTTCGGCCGCCGCGCCGCGCCGGTCGTCCGCGCCGTCGACGATGTCTCCTTCCGCGTTCCGCGCGGCTCCTGCTTCGCCATCGTCGGCGAGTCCGGTTCGGGCAAAAGCTCGCTGGCGCGTCTCGTCGTCGGGCTGCTGCGCCCCACCAGCGGCGAGGTCGCGATCGACGGCACGCCCCTCTCCTCTCTGGACGAAGCGGGGCTGCGCGCCATGCGCCGCAAGGCCCAACTCGTGCTGCAGGACCCGCGCGCCTCGCTCGATCCGCGCATGACCGTGCTCGACACCCTGGCCGAGGCTCTGACCGTCCATGGCCTGCATCGGGAACGAAACGCGCGGCAGGAGCGGATCGAGGCGGTGATCGCCATGGTCGGGCTGAACCAGGCGCATCTGGCGCGCTATCCGCACGAGCTTTCCGGCGGCCAGCGCCAGCGCGCCGCCATCGCCCGCGCCATCATCTGCGAGCCGGAGATCCTGGTTCTCGACGAGCCGGTCTCGGCGCTCGACGTCTCGGTGCAGGCCCAGATCATCAACCTGCTGGCCGACCTGCAGGCGCGCCTCGCGCTGACCTATATCGTCATCACCCACGATCTCGCGCTGGTCGCGCACATGGCGGATGCGGTCGGCGTGATGTATCTCGGCCGCTTCGTCGAGCAGGGCGATGTCGGCGACGTCTGCGGAGCGCCACGCCACCCTTACACGCAAAGCCTGATGGCGATTGCGACGCATGTCTCGCCGCTGGACCGGGACCTCCCGGCGATGGTTCTGGAAGGATCCATCCCCAGTCCTCTGGCGATCCCCTCGGGTTGTAGCTTCCACACGCGCTGTCCTCTCACGAGGCGCCTCGCCGGGACCGATCTCGAAGCCGTCACGACAGTCGACGGGCGGCTGACGCGCATCTGTGTCGAAACCCCGCCCCTTTCCCATCCTGCGCCGGGAGGCCGCAGCACGGCGAGCTGCCATTTCGCAGATCGTCGCCTTCCTGATCAAAGCTCCTGAAACGACGAAGGATCGATCGATGTCCGATCACAGCAACGCCTCCGAAATCGTGATTGTCGGCGGCGGCATCTACGGCACCAGCCTGGCCTATCAGCTCGCCGGCATCGGCAAGACGGTCACCCTTCTCGAAGCGGGCGAGATCGCCGGCGGCGCCTCGGGCGGGCCGGGCGAGCGCGGCGTGCGCGCCAATGGCCGCGACCTGCGCGAACTGCCGATCTGCGCCGTCTCGCAGCGGCTCTGGGGCGAGTATCAGCAGTCGATCGAGGGGGGGGTCGGCTTCCGGCGAGTCGGCGGCCTGAAGATCTTCGATATTCCCTATGGCCATCGCGAGCATGAGGTGCGCGGCCGCATGCAGACGACCGCATCCGCCCAGGCGAGCCTCGGAACGCCCTCGCAGGTAATGACGCGCGAGGAAACCCTGGCGCGCGAACCCGAACTCGCCGCCGGTACCATCGGCTCGATCTATTGCCCCAATGACGGCGTCGGCGACCATAGCTTCGCGACGCGGCAATTCGCCAAGGAAGCCGCCAAGGCGGGCGTCGTCATTCGAACCGACGCCCGGGTTACCGGCATCGTCCAGTCGCGCTGCGTCGCGACGGGCGTGACTCTCGCCGATGGCGAAACGGTTCCCGTCGGGGAGAAGTTGATCGTCGTCGCGAATGCCGGCGCTGAAGCGCTGCTGAAGCCCGTTCTGAAGCCCTATGAGCTCGGCCCGGTCTGGAGTCTGATGCCGCAGATGCTCTACGTCACCAATCCTCTGAACAAGACGGTCAATCATCTGCTCTCGCATGCGCATCGCCGCCTCGCGATCAAGCAATTGCCGGACGGCGTGCTGATGCTGTCGGGCGGCGCCCATGTCGCATACACGCCAGAAGGATTGTGGAAGGGCTCGCTCAGCGCCATGACGCAGAACGTCACCGATGCGATCCTGACGATGCCCTTCATCGACAATTCGAGCTTCCTCAAGGCCGATGCCTCGCGCGTCGAGACCGTCACGGCCGATCTGATCCCGCTTATCGGCCAGGCCGAGTCGCTGCCCAATGTGATCTACGGCTATGGCTGGTCAGGCCATGGCTTCGCGATCTCGCTCGGCTTCACCAAGCTCATGACCGATTGGATCGTTTCCGGCATGAAACCCGAGGCGCTGGAGCCGTTTTCGCCGCTGCGCTTCCACGAGCCGCTTAAATTCGCCACCGAAGCCACGCTCGGCCGCGCCGCGGCCTGAAGCACTCCGCCTTCGACCAGTCAACTAAGCGGAGGCGGACCTGCCCGCCTCCGCAAGCCATCAGGATGCACGCGCGCCATGCTGCCCGACCTCGACCTCGCCGCTCCCGGCAAGACCCTTCACAATCTCGGCCCGATCGCCGGCCCACTCGACGGCGTCGAAGGCGACGTCCTCTGCTGCATCAACAATGGCGAGGGGCCCTCCGTCCTGGTTCTCGGCGGCATCCATGGCGACGAGTACGAGGCGCAGATTGTGCTGCGCCGCCTGGCGGAACGCCTGACAGCCGCCGAGGTCACGGGGCGCCTCTTGATCGTGTCCTCGATCAATTTCCCGGCCTCGGAAAAGGGCAAGCGGTTGTCGCCTTTCGACGGGCAGAACATGAACCGTTGCTTTCCCGGCAAGGTCGACGGCACGCCGACGGAGCGTCTCTGCGCCTTCGTTACACGCCAACTCTTCCCGGCTGTCGATCTCCTGATCGACGTGCATGCCGGTGGCAGCGACGTCACGGTCGTCCCGATGGTCTTCGGCTTCACGACGGGCAAGAGCAAGGTCGATGACGCACGCCTCACCGCCTTGATGGAGGCCTGGGGCTATCGATTCGTGCAGCATGTCGACGGCATCGACGAGACCGCCTGCGGCGCGGCCAAACTGGCAGACCTCGCCTCGATCGAGGTCGAGGGCGGCGGCGGCCGGATGAAGACCGCCGAGCTGGAGATCATGGGAGCCGGACTGCTGCGCGCGCTGGCGGCCTTTGGCGTGATCAAACCGCAGCTCGCGCCGGCCCCTTTCGACGGCGTGCACTTCAGTGCCGGGCCCGAGGGACAATATCTGGCGGCCCGCCCTGCGCTCGTCGAACACTGCGTCGCCCTCGGGGACGAAGTTGTAGAAGGCCAACTCGTGGCGCGCCTTCACCCAACAGCGAGCAGCTATGCAGCCGCACAAGACATCCTTGCTCCGATGCCTGGCTATGTGCTCCGCCAGACAGAGCACGCGTTCGTTTACAAGGGGCAACTGATCGGTAACATCGGGACACCGCTCTAAGCATCGCGAGAACAGCGTGGCAAAACACCACTGTCGGCGTTAGCCAACGGCAGAAGTCGGTCGTCAGTTACCAACGAACACCCGAAGGCAGCTGTGTTTGCGTAGGAGGTTTTCGGTCGCGGGCTCATTTATTTCAGCCGCTAACCCCGTGGTGCGCCACGTCCAGACATTGATCGGCCGCCCAAAGTGGCCGTTGTGAGATTGCCAAGTAGCGAGCGGTTTATCAGCCGGTCGGCGCCGGCGATGCTATCAATACAGCGAGATCGAATTGCTGACCGTCTCCTGAGCGTCGCCTTGGCCTGATCGGCTCGATGACGTCCGAGACCGGGGGCGAACGCCTAGGCTGGGTTGGCGCCGTCATGGGCAAGCAATACCTCACCTCTGAACCGCTCCGGGTTTCCCGGAGGCCGTTTCGTTTGAGTCACGCTGCCATGGCTGGTTCGTCCAGCATCGCGTAGTAGCGTTCCTCGGCCTCGGCCGGCGGGATGTTGCCGATAGGCTCCAGCAGCCGGCGATTGTTGAATCAGTCGACCCAGGTCAGAGTGGCGAACTCGACGGCCTCGAAGCTCCGCCAGGGTCCGCGCCGGTGGATGAGCTCCGCCTTGTAGAGGCCGTTGATCGTCTCGGCGAGAGCGTTGTCGTAAGAGTCGCCGACGCTGCCGACGGAGGGCTCGATACCGGCCTCGGCGAGGCGCTCGGTGTATCGAATGCTGACGAATTGAGACCCCCTGTCGGAATGATGCACGAGGCCGCCGCGATGGACGGGCCGTCGCTCATGCAGGGCTTGCTCCAGCGCGTCGAGCACGAAGCTGGCGTGTGCGGTCCGGGATACGCGCCAGCCAGCAATGCGGCGAGCGTAGGCGTCGATGACGAAGGCGACATAGACGAAGCCCGACCAGGTGCTGACATAGGTGAAGTCCGAGAGCCAAAGCCTGTTCGGCGCCGGAGCGCGGAAGACCCGGTTCACATGATCGAGCGGGCACGGTGCCGCCTTGTCGGCCACCGTGGTGCGCATGGGCTTTCCGCGGATCACACCGTGTAGACCCGCGCTACGCATCAGGCGCGCCACGGTGCAGCGAGCGAGTTCGCGTCCTTCTCGCTTCATCTGCCGCCAGACCTTGCGCACGCCATAGACTTGGAAGTTCTCGTCGAAAACCCGTTTGACCTCCGGCAACAGGGCGGCATCGCGCCTCGCCCGGATCGAGAGTTTGGTCGGATCGCCACGCCGGGAGGCATGAGCGTGGTAGGTTGACGGGGCGATCGGCAGCACTCTGCAGATCGGCTCGACCCCATAGGCCCTTCGGTAATCGTCGATGAAAGCGATCATCGCTTGAACGGGCGGTCGAGCTCCGCCTGGGCAAAATACGCCGATGCCTTGCGCAGGATCTCGTTGGCCTGTCGAAGCTCCCGGTTCTCGCGTTCGAGAGCCTTGAGCTTTGCCGCCATGTCCGTCGTCAGGCCAGGCTTGCGGCCACTGTCGACCTCGACCTTCTTCGCCCACTCGTTCAGCGTCTGTGCCGTGCAGCCGATCTTGCCCGCGATCGACATGATCGCCGCCCAACGGGACGGATGCTCGCCCTCGTGGTCCAGCAGCATCCGAACCGCGCGGGCCCGCACCTCAGGCGAAAACTTGTTCGTCGTCTTGCTCGTCATGGCTCCACCTTCTCAGGAGTTGGAGCCTCCGACAAACCCGGCGCGGTTCACCTGAGCGGAGGTACGGATAACAAAACTCCTGGCGCCAGCCTCTAAATTGGACTTCCCAGAACCCGACGTTTCAGATGTCGGCTAGGGGCCATCAGCAGTCTGAAGGCGTAAAGTGAGCGGTTTCGCCCTCGTAAATCTCATTCGGACGCGACTGAAAAATCGGGAGTTTATGGCGCGAGAAATGGGCTCGGATTTTGGCTATTTGACCGGTCGAATTGGTGCTAATATGCCTCCGATGTCGGTAACACTCTGTAATTGAATAACTTCTGGATATGCGCCAGCTGCATATCGGTCTCATTTCTGTGAGATTCAAGCCTGCCTTAGTCTCACCGGGAGTGAGACAGTTTCATCGGGAATGAGATCCGACAGGACAGCACCCGGAAGCGGGGCCGCCGCAGCCCTTACTGCAGCTTCATGACCTGGACCACCGCCGGCATCATGATGACGACGAACAGCACTGGCAGGAAGAACAGGATCATCGGCACCGTCAGCTTCGGTGGCAGGGCGGCGGCCTTCTTCTCCGCCTCGTTCATGCGCTGGTCGCGGCTTTCCTGAGCGAGTGTCCGCAGCGCGGTGCCGACTGGCGTGCCGTAGCGCTCGGCCTGAATCAGGGCCGTCGAAACCGATTTGATGCTTTCGAGCCCGGTGCGGGCCGTCAGGTTCTCGAAGGCCTGGCGGCGCTCGGAGAGATAGGACAACTCGGCCGTGCAGAGCGCGAACTCCTCGGCCAGAGGCACGGACTGGCCGCCGATCTCCGTCGAGACCTTGCGAAAGGCATGCTCGATCGACATGCCGGATTCGACGCAGATCAGCAGCAGGTCGAGGGCGTCGGGAAACGCCGTCTTCATCGAGGCCTGGCGTTTGCTGATCTGGTTCGAGAGGAAGAGCTCGGGCGCCTTGATGCCGAGATAGGCGCCGCCGATCGCCATCCCGAATCGGATCAGCGCCGATTTGCCGAAGTCGTTGACGACGAAGACATAGAACAGCGTGAACAGGAACAGGCCGACCGGCATTACCAGGCGGAAGAACAGGAAGGCGACCTCCGCCTGCTGGCCGCGATAACCGGCCATGGCGAGCTGCTTCTTGGCCGTTTCGGTGCCGAGCCAATCCCCCAGCTTGAACTGCTGGACGATACGCCGCATGAATTCCTTCGGTTCCTGGCGCAGCGAGACCCGGTCGCTCTGGCGATTCAACCGATCGCGCTCGCGGGCGCGAATCTTCTCGCGCTCGGTAGCGACGTTCTTCATGCGCTTCTGGAGGTTGGAGCCTTCCGTCAGCGGGATGGCGATCGTCAGCACCGTCGCCGCGGCGGCGATCGCGACGAACAGCGCCAGCAGGAACTGACTGTCGACGGCTTTCTCGGCGATCAGGGAAATCATCGATGCCGCCTCAGATGTTGAAGTTGATCATCTTGCGCATGATCAGGACACCGATCGTCATCCAGACGGCACAGCCGACGAGCGCGAACTTGCCTGCCTGGGTGATCCACAGCAGTTCGATGTAGCGAGGGTTTGTCAGATAAACCATCGCGGCCACGCCCGGGGGCATGCATGCGATGATGCTGGCCGAGGCCTTGGCCTCCATCGAGACCGCCTGGACCTTGTCGCGCATCTTGCGGCGATCGCGGATGACCCGCGAGAGATTGCCGAGCGTCTCCGAGAGATTGCCGCCGGTCTTCTGCTGGATCGCCAGCACGATGCCGAAGAAGTTCGCTTCCGCGCAAGGCATGCGCTCATAGAGCTTGGCGACGGCATCGCCCAGCGGCAGCCCAAGAGTCTGGCTCTCGATGATCAGGCGAAACTCCGTCTTCACCGGCTCGGACGCCTCGGTCGCGACGATGCGTATACAGTCGTTCAGCGGCAGGCCGGACTTGATGCCGCGGGTGATGACGTCGAGTGCGTTTGGAAACTCGTTGCCGAATTTCTTGAGCCGGCGGTTCCGGCAATGCTGCAGGAACCAGAGCGGCATGCCGAAGCCGCCGACGAACAGGCCGACCAGACCGATCACGGCGCTGCCACTCAGCGCGAACAGGACAACGGCCGTGCCGACGGCCATGGCCGCGCTGACGACGTAGTATTTCTTGCGGTCCCAGTTCAGCCCAGCCTGTGAGATGCGCTGTTCCAGCGTCAGCTTGTTGCGGGCGTTCTCGCGGCTCTCGATTTCCTTCAGGCTCTGGGCGATCTGGCCGCGCTTGGCCCTGGCCTGCGCCTCGCGATCGAGAACGCGGGCGGTGACCGGAGCCGCAAACTCCTTGCGGCGCTTCTCGGCACGAGCCTCGCCGCTCAGCATCGGATAGAACAGCGCATAGGTGACGCCGCCTGCGGCGAGCGTCGCCAGAGCGACGACGGCGATGAAGCTCAGATCCATGGCCGTCGCTCCTGCCTGCGGGGGGCGTCAGGCCGCATGGGCCTCGCCCTGCTCGAGTTCGTCGATGGCAGCGGCGAGCCGCTGCTCTTCCCCGAAATAGCGCGCGCGCTCCCAGAAGCGCGGCCGGCCGATGCCGGTCGCGCGATGGCGCCCGATCAGCTTGCCGTGGGCGTCTTCGCCGAGGATGTCGTAGTTGACGATGTCCTGGGTGATGATGACCTCGCCTTCCATGCCCATCACCTCGGTGATGTGAGTGATGCGGCGCGACCCGTCGCGCAGGCGCTGCGCCTGGATGATCACGTCGATCGAGGAACAGATCATTTCGCGCAGCGTCTTCGAGGGCAGCGAGAAGCCGCCCATCGTGATCATCGATTCGATACGGCTGAGGCACTCTCGCGGCGTGTTGGCGTGGAGCGTGCCCATCGAGCCGTCATGGCCGGTATTCATCGCCTGCAGCAGGTCGAAGGCTTCAGGGCCACGCACCTCGCCGACGATGATCCGCTCGGGGCGCATGCGCAGGCAGTTCTTGACGAGATCGCGCATAGTGACCGCGCCGGTGCCCTCGAGATTGGGCGGGCGGGTTTCGAGGCGCACGACATGCGGCTGCTGGAGCTGAAGCTCGGCGGCGTCCTCGCAGGTGATGACACGCTCGTCGAGGTCGATGTAGTTCGTCAGGCAGTTGAGCAGCGTCGTCTTGCCCGAGCCGGTACCGCCCGAGATGACGATGTTGCAGCGGACCCGCCCGATGATCTTCAGGATCTCGGCGCCCGGCGGCGAGATCGCGCCGAACTTGACGAGTTGGTCCAGCGTCAGCTTGTCCTTCTTGAACTTGCGGATGGTGAGGGCGGGGCCGTCGATCGCCAGGGGCGGCGCGATGACGTTGACGCGCGAGCCATCTGCCAGACGCGCATCGCAGATCGGCGAGCTTTCGTCGACGCGGCGGCCGACCTGGCTGACGATGCGCTGGCAGATGTTCATCAGCTGCGCGTTGTCGCGGAAGCGGATGTTGGTCAGCGTGATCTTGCCGCCGGTTTCGATGAAGGTCCGGGTCGCGCCGTTGACCATGATGTCGGCGATGTCGTCGCGGGCAAGAAGCGGCTCGAGCGGGCCGTAGCCGAGCACGTCGTTGCAGATGTCGTCGAGCAGTTCCTCCTGCTCGGCGATGGAGAGCACGACATTCTTCAGCGAGATGATCTCGTTGATGATGTCGCGGATTTCCTCGCGCGCCGATTCGCCGTCGAGCTTGGCGAGTTGCGACAGATCGATCGCTTCGATGAGAGCACCGAAGATCATGCTCTTCATCTGGTAGTATTCTTCCGAGCGATGCTGCTCGGGGGCGGCGGGCGGCGGCGCCCTGCGGGTTTCGGCCGCGAGTGCCTGTGGCTCGGGCTGACGCACCGCGGGAGCGGCAGCCGCAGGCGCCTTCAGTGCCAGTGCCGGTGCGGCCGTTCCACCTGGGGATCGCTTTCCGAACATATCAAGCCTCTTTCACGCCGGCCGATGTCACGACCGCGCGCGCGCAACGTCGTGTCGTCGCGAGCACATCGGCATGCCGGTCCGTACCCGCGCATATCTCGACCCGGATCCCAGTCAGCGGCTGCCGCATCGCTCAGGCCTTTCGCCGCAGTTTGGCGACCAGCGGCTCGAACAGGCTGCGCTTGCTGCGCTTGGCCTCGCCGCGGCCGGTCAGGCTACTGGCGATCTGGACGAAGGCCTCGGCGACCTTGCCGCTGGCCTGCACCTCCGCGATCATCTGTCCATTGTTCGCCGCAGTGCCGAAGAGCTGCGCGTCGAAGGGAATCGAGGTCAGGACCTCGACGCCGAGTGCCTTGGAGAATTCGGCGGCGTCGATTTCCGGCCGCTTGGGCATGCCGACCTGGTTCAGCACCAGCCGCGCGCCGGAATCGTTCGGCCGGCTGGCGCGGGCGAGATCGATCAGGTTCTTGGCGTTCCGGAGCGAGGCGAGCTCCGGACCGGCGATCACGACGATCTCGTCGGCATTGGTCAGGATGCGCCGGACCCAGCCGCTCCAGAGATGGGGTACGTCGAGAACGACGCAGGGGACGGTGGCGCGCAGCAGATCGAAGAGCTGCTCGAAGGCATCATCCGGCAAGTCCAGGGTGCGCTCGAGCATGGCGGGCGCCGCCAGCAGGGCGAGATTGTCGCTGCAGCGGGAAAGCAGCCGATCGAGCATGTTCGCATCGAGGCGCTCGGGTGCGAAGACGGCCTCTGCGATGCCTTGTGGCGGATCCTGGTTGAAGTCGAGCCCAGCCGTGCCATAGGCGATGTCGAGATCGACGATCACGGTGGAAGCGTCGAGATTGCGCGCGATCGCCCAAGCCACGTTGTGCGCGACGGTCGAGGCGCCGACACCACCCTTGGCGCCCATCACCGCGATGATGCGGCCGAGATTGCGGGCGCCGGGCGCGACATAGAGCTCCGAGAGCGTGCGCAGCACGTCGAGGGTGCTCAGCGGCGCGATCAGATATTCGCTGACCCCGCGACGGATCAGGTCGCGGTAGAGCTGGACGTCGTTGACGTGGCCGATGACGACGACCTTGGTGCCGGGGTCGCAGCTCTCGGAGAGCATGTCGAGATGCCCGATCAGGCTGGCCGGGTCGGACACGGTCTCCAGCACGATGATGTTGGGCGTCGGGGCGGCGCGGAAAGCCTCGACGGCCGCGGCCGGACCACCCATCTGGATGCGGGCATGCGCCTTTTCCATGCGCCGGTCGGCGACGGCGGCCTGCATCGTGGCGGCGACGGCCGGCGTCTCGCAGAAGGCCTGCAAGGTGATGCGCGGCAGCGGCGCGACGACCTCTTCGGCCACTGCATCGCCGGGTCGGGTCTCGAAGTCCTGCCCGGCGCTCATCAGCGGCCTCCGACGGTCGAATTGATCTGCGGCGTTTCCTGCCGGTACTGCGTCGACGGGTCCTTGCCGTCGCGGATCTTGGCGATGGCGCCCATGCGCTTGGCGATGTCCGGCCGGCCCTCGCTGCGCGAGCGGACGAGGTCGATCGGATCGGCGACCTGCGCCGCAAGGGTCGCCTGGCTGGAGCAGCCGAAGTTCCAATAAGGCTCGTTCGACATGTCGTCCTTGATGCTCGACACGCCGGTGTCCGCAGGCCATTGCCCGCAATCATGCGGCAGGCCGGCCTGAAGCGAGGCGAAGGTCAGGCGGATCGGCGAGGCGAGGTTCGGATCGGCGACCGGATAGGTCCTGACCGACAGCGCCTGGCCGGAGACGCCGCCACGCGCCAGGGCCGAGCGGATGCCGTTGAGGGTGTCGTGCGCCGCCATTTCGCGGCGGACTCCCGTGGGCACCTGGGCGACCAGGCCGCCCTTGCCGGAACGACGGTACTCCCGCGCGAAATCCGCGACATCCTCCGATTGGCGGGCGTCGAGGCCGCCACCCGAACGGCCGACGAAGACATCCAGCGATCGCGGCGCGTCGCGCAGCACGATCGGGTGGCGCTCGCGCACATCGACCGGCACGCCGGACTCGGCGAGGTCCCGCTTCTGCGCACAGGCGCCGAGCAGCGCCGCCGCGAGGAGGGCCATTCCGAGGCCTGCGGTCCGGAACCGGGTGTTCTGCTTCGATCGAGCCATCATGGTCTCGCCATCCCTTGCGTGCACAGCCTCGGCCATCAGTCGGCGATGAAGCCGACGCGACCCTTGTAGGCCTGCGGCACCGGCCCACCGCTGGTTCCGTAGATCTTGTTCAGGCGCCCGAGCAGGATGGCCTGCGCGTCATGGGCGTCGACGAAGCCGTCATCGGGCCGCTGGACCTGGTTGGGCTCCATCGGCTTGGCGATGTAGGGCGTCGCCGTGATCATCAGCTCGGTTTCCTCGCGCTGATAGTCGCGCGAGCGGAAGAGCACGCCGATGATCGGCAGGTTCATCAGGCCGGGAAAGCCGTTGAGCGAGGATTTGGAGACGCGCTGGATCAGGCCGGCGGTCGCCAGCGTTCCGCCCGACGGCAGCTCGACGGTCGTGTCCGACTTGCGGACACGGAAGGCTGGGGCGTTGACGACCTGCTGGCTGCTGTTGCGGGTGTCACTGAGGCGAAGCTGGTTCTCGAAGTCGAGCTCCGTCACCTCGGTGGCGATGCGCATGCTGATCTTGTTGTCGGACAGCACGATCGGCGTGAAGTTCAGCGCCACGCCGATCGGGCGGTACTGGATGCCCAGCGTGCAGAGGCCGGTGCCGTCGCAGGAGTAGCCGCTGGGCACGGGGACTTCCCCGCCGGCGGTGAATTTGGCGCTTTCGCCCGAGATTGCGGTGACGGTCGGCTCGGCGAGGACGCGGGAAAGACCGGCCCGCTCCAGCGCGCGCAGGGTGAAGTTCGTCGAGTTTCCGATGCCGGCCGTGATCGCGGTCGCGGCGAGCGCCTGCGGCTGCAGCGGCAGCGGATTGTCGATCGTCGGCATGACCGAGAAGTTGCCGAGCTTCCACTCGCCGGTCGAATTGATGCCGAGCTGTTTGATCGCCTTGCGCGAGACCTCGGAGACCACGACCTTGACCATGACCTGGTCGCGGCCGCGGATCGTCAGCGAATTGATGACTGCGCCCTTGCTCGAGGTGAACAGGCCAGACGACACGCCAACGAAGGCGTTGGCGATGTCCACCGCCTGGGTCGCCTCCGAGGCGTTGGCGACGTTGCCGACGAGCAGGATCGAGTTGCCGGCCGGCTTGACCTCGATCTGAGCCTTCGGCATCGCGCTGCGCAGCGTCTGGCGCAGCACGTTCAGGTCACGCCCGACCTCGATCTCCAAAGCCGTGATCTGGCGGCCTTCGCCATCGATGACGAACATCGAGGTCGAACCGTCGGCGATGCCGATGATGAAAAGCTTGCGGGCCGAGCGGACGACCGCGTTGGCGACCTTCGGGTTGGCGACGAAGACCTCCTTGGCGTCGCGCGGCAGCTCGACGATCAGCGAACGGCCGATCGACAGGTCGAGCTTGCGGGCGATGGCGTGCTCGCTGGTGCCGACGTTCAGGACCGGAGCCGGAGCGCTGGTCTGGGCCATCGCCGCGCCCGAGAGGGCCAAAGCGAGAATGGTGCTGAGGACGATACGTTCCCGGCTCACTGGTTCGCGCTCCTCATGGTGACGCCGTATTTGACGATGGTCATGGCGCCTTCGGCCGTGGGGCCGGTCGCAACCTGCCCGGCATCCTTGAGGCTGCGCAGCGACAGCGAGAGCGTGCCCATCTTCTGGGCCCGGAACAGGGTTTCGGCCTGGCCGGGCTCGACTTCGAGCGTCGCGGTCTCGCCGATCACGACCTTTTCGCCGTTGCGCTCCTGGACGTTCTGGCCGATCGCCAGCACGCGCAGGTTCCGCAGGATCGTCTCGCTCAGGAAGGCATCCCCCTCGCCTTCGACGGAGGGCCCCTTGACCGTCACGATCACGTCGACGCGGTCATTGGGCAGGATAAAGCCGCCGGCCGTGTTGGCGCCGCGGCTGTCGGTCGAGATCGCGACGGCCCGCATGCCCGATGGCAGCACCGCGGAAAGGAAGCCCGTGCCATCCGTCCTGATCAGCTTTTCGCGGCGGATCGGCTCGGAAGCGAGCATGCCGTAACGGGCGACCTGGCCGGTCAGTTCCTGCTCGGCCTGGGGCGCCTCATCCTTGCGCACCACGCCGGCCGGCACGCTGGCGAGCGGCCAGTCGAGCCAGCGCAGATCGGCGGCGGCGACGACATTGCCGACGGGAATGTCAGCGGCGGCGACCAGAACCGGCACGGTCGGTGCCGCCTCGATCCGCGCGACCGGCGCCGGGGCCTTGGAGGGCCTGCTGATCAGCATGGCAGCGCCGACACCGGCGACCAACGCGACCAGGAGAATGATGATGCGGGCGGGACTCATTGCGACTGACCCTCAGCCAAACCGAGTTGGCTCTCGACGAGGATCGTGCGACTGGAATCGTCAACTTATGGTTAATCGGACGTATCTTTTTTCTGCTTTCGCAGCCGATCGAGCAGGCTTCGCGGCTGGCAGCCCCTGCAAAGCGATTTCCGCTTAGAGGCCCATGGCGGCGCGCCAGAGTGCAGTATCGGGCAACACGAGCAGCGCGGCGAAGGCGAGCGCGATGCCATAGGGCACGCCCTCCTTCGGCGAATGCAGCCGGCGCGCCCAGGACCAGCCGGTCGCGACGCTTGGCAGCGGTGCCGAGCGAAGCTTGAGCAGGGCGAAGGTCAGCACGCCGCCGCCGATGGCGGCCAGGGTCAGATAGGGCATCAACTGGTCGAACCCGAACCAGAGCGCCGTCACGGCCGCAAGCTTGGCATCGCCGCCACCGATCCAGCCGGCGGCGAACATGCCAAAGCAGATGGCGAGCACGAGGCCGCCCGCAGCCAGGTGCCAGCCGATCTGGGCCCAGCCAAGGCCGAGCGTCGCGGCGCAGAGCGCAAAGGTCGCCAGCAGGACAAGGCAGAGCCGATTTGAGATCGTCATCGAGACGAGGTCGCTGGCGGCGGCATAGGCCATGGCGGCTGGAAAGACGAAGAGCAGTGCAATGAGCGGAAGCGACATGATGTGCCTTTGGGCTCGGCGGCGCATCTGGCGATCTTGACGCAAGCGCCTCACCAAACCCTTACTGCAACCAGCGACAATCCGGCCAAACCTGACCGTCCATTCAAAGCAAAACGCCCCGGACAAGCCGGGGCGTCTCGTTATTGGCAATGCCGAAGCGCCAATGGCGCCGGTGATCTCACTGCAGGGCAGTGTTGATCTCGGTGAACCGAGCGATCAGGCTGTTGCCGACGGTCGTCCAGATCGCGATACAGGCGACGGCGATCAGGGCAGCGATCAGGCCGTATTCGATGGCGGTGGCGCCGGACTCGTCCTTGACGAAGCGAGCGAACATCTTGGTCATGTTGGAACTCCTTTTGCACTACGGTTCGACGGCTGCCTTCGCTCTGAAGTGGCTTCGGTCAGCGACAAATGCACATTAGCGCGCCCCTATTGCCGATCGGTTAAGCCGATCCAAGAATTCACGCAATTTGCGGAACATCGTTTCGATGGTTAACGCTAGATTTATGTTGGATTATAAAGTAATAATTCGAAATTTGCAAAATCAATACAAGTATAGAGTGTTAAAAATATTGCCAATCCGGCCTGATAAACGACTAGTTGGCCTCGGTGCGCGCTCGGGTCAGCCTCCTGAGGTCGGCGTCTCTCCCTTCGTCACCCGCGGCCAAGGCCGGCTAAATCCATCGGCTCGACTGGATTAGCGTTTGATTCATCAATTTGCGCTTTCCTGCAGAGGTCGAAAACCTTGAGGCATCGCCATGTCCACTCTCTGGTCTGCAGCACGGGGTGCCAGCCGACGCTCACCCTGGACGAAATCGGCGCTCGGCATGACGACAGGCGCAGTCATCCTGGCCGCGAGCCAGTTGTCCGCCGGCGCCGCGCCACAGGCGACCAAGATCGAAAGCGTGGCTGTCATGGTCGATCATGCCAAGGTCGTCCGGCTTCCGGAGAAGGCGCAGACCGTCATCGTCGGCAACCCGGCCATCGCCGATGTCACCGTCCAGAAGAACGGCGTCATGGTCGTGACCGGCAAGAGCTTCGGCGTCACCAACCTGATCGCGCTCGATGCGGGCGGCGCCCTGCTGGCGGAATCGCTCGTGCGCGTGGGCGCGGATTCCGATTCCGTCCTGACGGTGCAGCGCGGGCTGGAGCGAGAAAGCTATTCCTGCACGCCGATCTGCCAGCCCTCGGCGCAGCTCGGCGACGCGCAGAAATATTTCGGCGAGGTCGGTTCCCAGGCCACCACCCGCAGCAGCAACGCATTGGGCGCCACCAAGCGCTGAGACGCGAGGCGCACCCCACCATCTCGAACGGCAGCGCTCTCAGCGGACGGGCGTCCTCCTGACCGACGGTCTCCGGCAAGGTAAACCGTTTCCTAACAGCCCTTCGACCGAGCCCGACGCCCCCCTAACGGATCGGAAATTCTTTGCCGTTATGACTCAAGCCGTCATCGGGCCTTTGCCGCGCCCGAGGACAGGCCGGGCGCGAGCCGGCTCTACGCCAGCGGCATCGATCGGCGACAGCGACAACCGGACGTCAGACGGCATGACCTCTCCCGCGATGAACGCGAAACCCGGGACCGCCGCAGGCGCATCGCCTGCGCGCACCGCGCGGTTTCGGCTATTGTTCCGCTTCCGGCGCGCGCAGGACGGCGCGACGGCGGTCGAGTTCGGCATGATCGCGATGCCGTTCTTCATGGTGCTGGCCGCCATTTTCGAAACCGCCATGCTTTTCTGGACGAGTCAGGTGCTCGACGAGGCGGTGTCACAGACCTCGCGGCGGCTTCTGACGGGCGAGGCGCAGACCCGCTACACCGGCAATTCCGCAAAAAACACGCAAGATTTCAAGAACGATGTCTGCGCGGCAGCGCCTGCTATGGTGGATTGCTCGAAGCTCGTCATCGACGTTCGGGCCTATTCCTCATTCGCCAATGCGAAAACCGGCACGGACGGCAGCAATCCGATCTCCGCGGGTGGGCTAAACACGACCGGCTTCGGCTTCAACCAGTCCCAGCCCCAGCAGATCGTGGTCGTGCGCGCGGTCCTCGAATACCCGCTGTTCTTTACCTACTGGAGTGAGAGCCTGGTCAATATCGGCTCCGGCCGGCGCGGCATCGTCGCCTCGATGGCGTTCCGGGCCGAACCGTTCAACGCGCCCGCGGCGCCAGCGACATGAGACCCCCAATGACGCGCGTCTTTTCGCCCAAGCGCAACCGCGCCGCGCTCCGGCGTCTGCTCCGCCAGCTCCGGCGCAATAGGCGCGGCGTTGCGGCCGTCGAATTCGCGATGATCCTGCCGGTCATGCTGGCGATCTATTTCGGCATCGTCGAAACCGGCCAGGCCGTCATGATCGATCGCAAGGTCACGCAACTGACGCGCGCGCTGGTCGATCTCAGCTCGCAGACAAGCGCGGTCTCCAACACAGAGAGAGACAACATCTTCGACGCGGCCCAGACCGTGATGATGCCTTACACGACCGTGGCCCCGAAGATGTCGATCCACCACATCGTGATCGACAGCGCCCGCGTCGCCAAGGTCTGCTGGAGCGAGCAGCGCAACTCGACCAAGCTCGCCCGCGGAACGACCGTCACCTTGCCCGAGGATGTGCGTCTGCCCAACACCTCGATCATGATGGCGCAGGCGAGCTACGATTTCACGCCGGTCGTCGGCTGGATCATCAAGAACGGCGCGATCACGATCGGCGGCGATCCGATCTATATGCGCCCGCGCCTCGGCAAGGCCGGCGGAACGGCCAGCATCGAGCAGGTCGAACGCACGGACCCCACGGCGCCCACGCCGATGTGCCCGGGCTTCTGAGCTTCGACCGAGCCACCCGATGGCCGCCGCCGTTCAGATCGTCTGGTTGTAGGCGCCGACTTCCGGGTTCTGGCGCAGCAAGCCGTCGATAGCGGCGAACATCTCGCGCATGCGCGCTTCCGAGACTGGGCTCTCGCAGACGACGACCAACTCCGGCTTGTTGGAGGAAGCCCTGACTAGGCCCCAGGTGCCGTCGGTATTGACGACGCGCACGCCGTTCACCGTGATGACGTCCCGGATCGGCTGGCCGGCGATCATGCCGCCTGCGGCCTGCAGCGCCTCGATCGCCCCCGTGAAGCGCTCGCTGACCTGATACTTGATCTCGTCGGCGCATTTGGCCGCCATGGTCGGCGTGCCCCAGGTCTTGGGCACCGCCGCATAGAGCTCCGCCATCGACTGATCCGGATTGCGATCGAGCATGTCGATGACGGCAATCGCCGTGACGACGCCGTCGTCATAGCCGCGGCCGACCGGCGCGTTGAAGAAGAAATGGCCGGACTTCTCGAAGCCGGCGAGCGCGTTCAGATCGCGCACCCGGCGCTTGATGTAGGAATGGCCGGTCTTCCAGTAATCGGTCTTGACGCCGAGCCGCTGCAACTCGGGGTCGGTGTCGAACAGGCCTGTCGACTTCACGTCGACGACGAACTGCGCGCCCGGATGCAGCTTGCCGAGATCGCGCGCCAGCATGACGCCGATCTTGTCGGCGAAGATCTCCTCGCCGTGGTTGTCGACGACGCCGCAGCGGTCGCCGTCGCCGTCGAAGCCGAGCGCGATGTCGGCGCCATGCTCCTTCACGGCGTCGGCCATGGCGTGGAGCATCTTCATGTCTTCGGGGTTCGGATTGTAGCGCGGGAAGGTGTGGTCCAGCTCGGCATCCATCGGGATGACCTCGCAGCCGAGCGCTTCGAGGATCTGCGGCGCGAAGGCGCCGGCCGTGCCGTTGCCGCAGGCGGCGATGACCTTGAGCTTGCGCGTGATCTTCGGTCGGTCGGTCAGGTCCTTGATGTAGACCGCCGGGAAATCGGGCACGAAGACATAGGAGCCGCCGCCGACGAGATCGAATTCGCCGGCGAGCACGATCTCCTTCAGCGCGCTCATTTCCTCGGGGCCGAAGGTGACGGGGCGCTGGGCGCCCATCTTGATGCCGGTCCAACCATTGTCGTTATGCGAGGCGGTGACCATCGCGACGCAGGGCACGTCGAGCGCGAACTGGGCGAAATAGGCCATCGGCGACATGGCCAGCCCGATATCGTGGACCTTGCAGCCCGCCGCCATCAGGCCGGTGACCAGCGCCATCTTGATGGAGGAGGAATAGCCGCGGAAATCATGCCCGGTGACGATCTCGGGCTTGATGCCCATGCGCCGGATCAGCGTGCCGAGCCCCATGCCTACGGCCTGGACGCCCATCAGGTTGAGCTCCTGGCCGAAGAACCAGCGCGCATCATATTCCCGAAAGCCTGTCGGCTTCACCATCGGCAGCGATTCATAGGCGAAGGTGTTGGGAAACAGCTCTGGCAGCGGCTTGGGGAACATCTGACCATCCATGGCAGCAGTAGAATCCGCAGGGCGGCTCTTGGCGTCGCATCACTATGGTCATGCTGCAACGCAAAAGCGACGCCAAACGGCATAGCCGATCGGGCGTCGCAGGAAAACCGTCACGACGTCAGGTCGGGAAGGCGGCTCAGGCCGATGTGAAGGCGCGTGGTTCAGCCGCGCAGGACCATGCGGCCGGTCTGGACCTCGTAGCCCCTGAGCTTGCCGAGGAAGGAGGTGCCGAGCAGGCTCATCGAGAGCGCACCATCCGGCAGGACCACGGCCTCGACGTTGCGCACCAGGATCGAGCCCAGCCGGACCTCGCGCAGATTGACGCGCGCGCCCTTGACCGTGCCGTTGGCGGTGCTCAGGGACATCTTGTAGTCGGAGGAGGAGAGGTGAATTCCGAGCGCGCGGGCATCGCTCGCGGTCAGCGCGACGAGGCTCGCCCCTGTGTCGACCAGCATCTTGATGCGGAAATTGTCGATCGAGGGATGAACGACGTAATGGCCGAGATAATCGGCCGCGACGGTGAGCGTCGGAGGCTCGCTCGGCTTGTAGGGCGCCGCCTTGTTGTCGACCGCGCGCGCTCCCCCGGCGGGGTTGCCGGCCGTCATCGAGGCCGCGCTCGGCGCTTCGTCCATGCCGACGGAGCTGGCGAGCTTCGAGCCGTAGCCGAGCCCGCCCAGCGCCGCGATCGCCGCGACCCCGAGCGCCCAGATGACCGGCCTTTGGGCCATCGCGACCACCTCTCCACCATTGACCTTGCGGAAAGAATGCCGGTCCCTTCCCTGCGGAAGGGTGAAGAGCGGAGATTGGATTGGGCGGTTTCCCGTGCCCTGCAGCCTGCCTCGATGGAACAGGCTTAACGCCGGCTTGCGCCGATCGACGAAAGGGCTGTCGCCAGCCGCATGCTAGATGAAGGACTGGCCGACCAGGGCCTCGATCGCCTCGCGCCGCGGCACGCTGGGTTGCGCGCCCGCCACGGTGCAGGCCAGTGAACCGGCCGCCAGACCGCGCTGGAGCGCGCCGGAGAAGCCGTAGCCGGCCGACAGCGCGGCGGCAAAGGCTCCCGTGAAGCTGTCCCCGGCCGCGACCGTGTCGACGACGGCGACGACGGGGGCGGCCAGCCGGCGACGGACCCCGCCATGCCAGCCGACGACGCCTTCGCCCCCCAGCGTGACGATGCAGGCGATCCGGCGCTCGGCGTCGCAGCGCCTGGCGATGTCATCGGGCTCGCGCTCCGGCCAGCCGAGGGATTGCGCCAGCACCAGCGCTTCGTGCTCGTTGACGACGAGCACGTCGAGGCAGCCCAGCAGTTCTTCGGCCGGCGGCCCCGCCGGGGCGAGATTGAGGACGACGCGGCCGCCGGCGCGCTTCATCAGCCGCGCCGCAGCGAGGCATTCGCCTTCCGGCACCTCGCGCTGCAGCAGCAGGATGTCGCCCTCGCCGAGCGTCATGCCAGCCAGCGCTTCCGCCCGCGCCATCGCGTTGGCGCCCGCCGCGACGACGATCTGGTTCGAGCCCGCCGCATCGACGGCGATGAAAGCCGCTCCGGTGGGGGCCTCGACCCGCGCGACATGGGAAAGGTCGACGCCGTCCGCCGCGAGCAGCGACAGGGCGATCTCGGCGAAGCCATCGCGGCCGACCGCGCCGACCAGCACGACCTCGGCCCCGGCGCGGCGGGCCGCAAGCGCCTGGTTCGCTCCCTTGCCGCCGGGGTGAAGCGCGTAGCCCGGACCGATCACGGTCTCGCCTGCTCCAGGCAGGCGCTCGACGGGCGTGACCAGATCGACATTGAGCGAACCGAAGACGACGATCATGCCGAAACGCGCTCCGCTAGACGGCGAACGCCGGCGACGAAGGCCGCCTCCGGTGTGGTGACCCTGGCCTCGATGCCGAGCGAGGCGAGTGCCGCGCCATAGCTCTGTGCGAGGACCCCGTCGGCGACGAGATGAACCGCGCCGCTTCGCCCGAAGAGTGCCTGCGCGCCCGCGATCTCGTGGCCGACCAGCAAGGCCGAGAGATAGGGGCCGACGGCGCCACCCGGCATGCGCCCGGCCAGAACCTCCGAGCGCGCCGCGAAGGCGGTGTTGAGCAGGCCGCCGGGACGCAGAGAGGCGGCGAGGCCCTCGGCCGCGCCGCGGGCGGCGTCCTCGGCGCTCGGCTCCTCCGCGAGCCTGGAGAGGATCGAGTGCTGCCGCAGCAATCCATAGATCTCGCCGGTCATGAAGCTGGCGAAGCGGGTGATCCGGCCGCCCTCGATCAGTGCCCATTTGGAGTGTGTGCCGGGCAGGCAGGCAATACCGTCGTCGAGCCCCAGGCCCACGATCAGCGTCTCCTCGCCGCGCATCACGTCGAAGGCGCCCTCGTCGCAGGAGAGGCCGGGCAGGATGGTCGCCGGCGAACCATCGGTCAGTGTGACCTTCATGCCGGCGGCGGCGATCGCGTCGGGGCAGGCCGGGCAGGCGACATAAGGCGCCTCGATCCAGCCATTGCGGCTGCCGACCATGCCGGCCAGCACGATGGCGGCCTCGGGCGCGGCCTTGCGCAGATCGCCGGCGATCGCCTCGAACGCGCCCGGAAAGCCGCCGGGCGGAACCGACTGGATGCCCCGATCGGCGCTGCGGCGTTCCAGCACGTCACCCGTCCCCGAGACCAGGAAGGCACGTGCGCGAGTCGTGCCCCAGTCGAGCGCGATCAGGGGTTTGGGCATGGGCGAAGCTCCGGCGGTGGAGGGCGCTGTTTGCGGCAGCGCGAGGTTTCGCCGCAGCTATGGCACGGTCAAGCCCTCTTCGTCATTGCGAGCGCAGCGAAGCAATCCAGGGGCGACA
>DATDBB010000317.1:0-7927 GCA_036525085.1 Allobosea sp. | reverse complement strand
TCGCGAGAGCGGCTCCACGATCGTCTATGTCACCCATGATCAGGAAGAGGCGCTCGCGATGTCCGACCGCATCTGCCTGATGAATCATGCGAAGATCGAGCAGCTCGGCACGCCGCGCGAGATCTATGAGCGCCCGCGCACTGCCTTCGCGGCCGATTTCATCGGCATCTCCAACATCTTCCGCGGCCGTTGGGACGGCAATGGCTCGCTCGAGACCGCCCATGGCCGCTTCTCGCTTCCGCGAGGCGTGCAAAGTCCCGGCGCCGAGCCGGCGCTCGTGATCCGCCCGGAGCATCTGCGGCTGGGTGCGCCGGACGGCAACGCCGTCACTGGCCGCGTCAGCGAGATCGTTTATGCCGGCTCGGAGACCCGCGTAATCGCTGCGCTGGGCGACGGTGCCCCGCTCGTGCTGCGTCTCGGCCCGGACGATGCGATTCCCGCCATCGACGAGCAGATCGTCGCCGGCTGGGCTCGCGACAGGGCGGTCCTCGTCGCATGAGCGCGGTCGCGACATCAGGGCCTGCTTCCGTGCGGGCAGGTGGGTTCCGTTTCGGTGCCCTCTGGCTCGCCGTTCCCGGCCTGCTGTTCCTCGCGTTCTTCTTCGCCTGGCCGGTTGCGCAACTCCTCGGCCTGAGCTTCGTCGATCCCGATAGCGGCCGGTTCTCGATCGCGACCTATGAGCGGATCGCTGCGACCGACGTCTATCTGCGCGTCCTCGGCATCACCTTCCGCATCGCCGGCTACACCGCGCTGTATTCGCTGCTGATCGGCTATCCGCTGGCCTATTGGATGTCGCGCCTGCCCGACATGTATCGCGGTCGCATGCTGCTCTTCGTCATGGTGCCGTTCTGGACGAGCTACCTCGTCAAGACTTTCGCCTGGATGATCGTGCTCGGCCGCAGCGGCATCATCAACTCGCTGGCGACGGGCTCAGGGATCGTCGATCAGCCGCTGCCGCTGCTGCACAACGAGTTCGGCGTCATGGTCGGCATGGTCCACGCAATGGTCCCGCTCGCGGTCATGACGATGCTGCCGGTGATGGCGGGCATCGACCGCCGCCTCGTCCAGGCGGCGCAGACGCTCGGCGCCTCGCCCGCCCACGCCTTCTGGCTGGTCTACTTCAAGCTGTCGCTGCCGGGCGTCGCCGCGGCGGGGCTGCTCGTCTTCATCTCCTCGCTCGGCTTCTTCATCGTGCCGGCCTTCCTCGGCGGACGGCAGCAGACGATGCTGGCGCAGCTCATCATCACCCAGGTTCAGGAACTGCTGAACTGGCCCTTCGCCGGTGCGCTTGCCGCGATGATGCTGGCGGCGGCGCTTCTCTCCTGCTGGGTCTATGACCGGGTCTTCGGGCTCTCGACCATCGCCGGCGGGTCGGCCCAGGTCGGCACGGGCCGCATCCGCGATCTCGGCCTCGCCATTCTCGCACTCCTGGCCAGGCTGGCAGGGGCCATTTCGGCACTGACGCAGACCCTGCTCGGCCGGCGCGGCAGTGCGCTTGTCCTGCCGGCGTTCTCATGGGCGACGATCGGCTTCCTCGTCCTGCCGACGCTGCTCGTCATCCCGCTTGCCTTCACCTCCTCGCAGTTCCTCGAATTCCCGCCGCCGGGCTATGGGCTGAGCTGGTTCCGCACCTATTTCGAATCGGACCTCTGGATCCAGGCGACGATCCGCTCCTTCCTCGTCGCCTTCGCGACGGCGATCGCGGCGACGGCGATCGGTGGCTTCACGGCGCTGGCGCTCGCCAACAGCCGCACGCGCTGGAGCGGGCTGATCTTCGCCTTCTTCCTTGCCCCGATGATCGTCCCGCGCATCGTCATCGCGGTCGGGTTGTTCTACCTCTTCGCCCGGATCGGGCTGGTCGCGACCGATCTCGGCCTGATCATCGGCCACACGGTTCTCGCCATCCCCTTCGCGCTGGTGACCATGGCTGCGGTCCTGAAGAGCTACGACCAGCGGCTCGACCAGGCGGCCGCCACGCTCGGCGCCAATCGGCTGAAGACACTGACCGGCGTGACCATCCCGCTGGTGAAGGGCGGCCTCGTCGCGGCCTTCTTGTTCTCCTTCATCACCTCCTTCGACGAACTCACCATTGCGATCTTCATCAGCGGCGGCGTGAAAACCACTTTGCCCAAGCAGATGTGGGACGACATGATCCTGCAGCTCAACCCGACGCTGGCGGCGGTCTCCGTCGTCGTGTTCATCGTGGTCACGCTGATGCTGCTGGTGGCGGAGCGCTTCCGCTCATCCTCCTCTTCCTGATTTGCGAACCGAACGACCCGACATGACGCCCACCGACGATGACGGCTTCGTAAGCCTTCTGACCACGCGCGCCACGGCGGAGCCGGAGCGCATCTATGCCCGCTTCTGCGGCGAGCCCCTGACCTATGCCGGGATCGAGCAGCGCTCCGCCGCCTTCGCGGATTATCTCAGGGCGCGCGGCATCGAGCCCGGCGACCGGGTCGCCGTGATGATGCGCAACTCGATCGCCGCGATCGCGGTGGTCTTCGGCCTGGCCCGGGCCGGTGTCGCCTGGGTGCCGGTCAACGCCCAGCAGCGCGGCGAGGGCCTGCGCTATCTGCTGACGCATTCGCAGCCGCGCCTCGTCGTCGCCGACGCCGAACTCGCACCGCAGATCACCGAGGCGATGGCCTCGGAAGCGGAGCTGCCGCAGCTCTTGCATGCCGCTGGCGGTGATCTCGACGCGATCCTCGCCCGCAACGAACGCTTCGACGAGCCGGCACCGTCCGCCGACGCCGTTTTCGCCATCATGTACACCTCCGGCACAACCGGGCGGCCGAAGGGCGTGATCGTCTCGCACCGCATGCTCCGCCTCGCTGCGGAAAGCGTGGTCCGGCTGTCCGACGCTAGGCCCGGCGAGGTCTTCTTCGTCTGGGAGCCGCTCTACCATATCGGCGGAGCCCAGTTGCTCCCGCTGCCGATGATCCGCGGCGTCACGCTCGCCATGGTCGAACGCTTCAGCGCCAGCCGCTTCTGGACTCAGGTCAGGGAGGAGGGCGCGACCCATATCCACTATCTCGGCGGCATCCTGCAGATCCTGCTGAAGCAGCCGTCTTCGCCGCGGGACCGGGAGCACGGCGTGCGCATCGCCTGGGGCGGCGGTTGCCCGCCGGACATCTGGCCGCAGTTTCGCGACCGCTTCGGCATCGAGATCCGCGAATGCTACGGCATGACCGAAGCCTCGAGCCTGACGACCTGCAACATCACCGGCATCGTCGGTTCCGTCGGGCGGCCGATGCCCTGGTTCACGGTCAAGCTCCAGGACACGAAAGGGCGGCCAGTGCGCGCCGGCGAGCGCGGCGAGATCGTCATCGAGACCAGCATCGCGGGCGCGATCTTTCCCGGCTATCTCGACAATCCCGAGGCGACGGCCAAGGCCCTGCGTGCCGACGGCTTCCACACCGGCGACCTCGGCTCCATCGATGACGAAGGCAACCTCTACTTCCACGGCCGCATGACCGACAGCGTCCGCTGCAAGGGCGAGAACGTCTCGGCCTGGGAGGTCGAGCATGTCGCGGCCGAGCATGAGGCGGTCGAGGATTGCGCGATGATCGGCGTCGCGGCCGATGTCGGCGAGCACGATATCAAGCTCTTCGTCAAGCCGCGCGATGGCGCCACGATCGATGCCGGCGCGCTGTCGGACTGGCTGGGCGCGCGTCTCGCTCCTTACCAGAACCCGCGCTACATCGCCGTCGTCGACGAGTTCGAACGCACGGCGAGCCAGCGCATCATGAAGCACAAGCTTTCGCCCCGGCTCGACGATTGCTGGGATCGGGCCGCGATGGCGACGGGGCGCTGACATGGCCGGCTGCGACATTCTCGTTTCCGGCACCGGCGGCTTTGCCGCGCGCATCGCCTTCGACATCGCCGCCACCGCCGATGAGCCCGTCGAGGTCGTCATCGCCGGCCGCAACCGCGAGCGGCTGAACTGGCTGCGCACGGCGGCCAATGCCCGCGCGGCGCTGTTCGGCAAGAAGGCGCGCTTCATCACCCATGCGGTCGACCTGCTCGCCCCCGACGCCTCGGACGAGATGCTCGCCGCGACCGGCCCGCGCATCGTCGTACAGGCCGCCTCGATCCAGACCTCGCAGGTGATCGCCCAGACCGGCAACGCCTGGACGCAGCTCGTCACTGAGGGCGGCCTGAGCGCCACGGCGGTCTTCCAGGCGCTGCTCTCGTCGCGCGTTGCGGCGGCGATCACGCGCAGCGGCAAGCCGATCACGCTGGTCAATTGCGGCTTCCCCGACGTGGTCAACGGCATGATCCGTGCGATGGGCCATGACGTCGCCTGCGGCATGGGCAATGTCGCGATCCTCTCCAACGTCTTCGCCGGCTCGGCCGCGACGCCTCCCGGAAGCGAGGTCAAGGTCCTCGCCCATTACCAGAACCTCGCCGCCTGGCGCCGCCGCCCGGAAGAGCGTGGCGGGCGGCCGCCGCGCGTCTGGGTGGATGGCACCGAGGTTTCGGATGTCTATGCGCGCTTCGCCGACATCCAGCTCACCCCCGAACCGGTGATCGAGATCTCCGGCGCGAGCGGCGTTCCCATGCTGCTTGCCATGGCAGTCGGGCGGCCGTGGCGCGGCCATGTGCCTGGCCCGAACGGATTGCCGGGCGGCTATCCGGTCCGGCTCGTGGACGGGCGCCTCGATCTCGACCTTCCCCCCGGTATCGCCGCAGCCGAAGCGATCGCCTGGAACGCCTCTTTCGAGGAAGAGAACGGTCTCGTCGTCTCGCCCGAAGGCAAGGCCAGCTTCACGGGCCTCCTCGGCGATAGGCTCGCCGACCACATCCCGGCGCTGCGCAACGGCTTCGCCCTGCGCGATCTGGAAACGGTCTGCGAGGAACTGCTCGCGCTGCGCTCCGCCCTGATGAAGGCGTAGCCTGCGAACAGAGCGACCTGTCGGCGGTCATCGAATTCCGATCCTGGCCCTCACAGCTTTGGCAGCTCCGCGCGAATATGCTCGCCTAGGGCCGTCGCGGCCTCGGAGGGGCGCTGGTCGGCGAACTCCAAGGCGATCCCGATCGAGGGAAGCGGCGGCAAGCAGTCTCGCACGACATGGAGATCGGGCGGCACGGCCATCCGGGTGAGGGCGCTGATGGCGTGGCCGGATCGGGCGATCGCGATCAGCCCAGCGAGGCTGTTGCTGGCGAAGGCGATCCGGTAGCGCCGGCCAACCTGCTCCATAGCCTCGCAGGCGGCCCGATGGTCGAGCGTCATCGGCGCGGACAGGGCAAGGGGCAGGCTGGCCTGGCTGAGGATCGCAGGTTCGGCCTCGTTGGCGACCCAGACGAAGTGTTCCTGCCGGATCACCTCCTTGCTGCCGGCGTCGGCGACCGAGACCAGAGCCATCTCGATCTGGCGGCGATGCAACAACGGCCGCAGTTCCGACGTCGGCGCGCAAACCATGCGCAACTCGACATCCGGATGAAGCGCGCAGAAGCCGCGCAGCAGATCCGGCAGGAAGGCGATCGAGTAGTCCTCGGGGCAGCCCAGATTGACCGCGCCCCTGAGGCCCGCCCCGCACATGTCGGCGAGGACTTCGTCATGCCGGGCGAGCAGGGTCTCGGCATGCGTCAGGAGCTTCTGGCCGGCGGTCGTCAGGCGCACGCCCGAGCCGCTGCGATGCAGGAGCGGCTGACCGATCTGATCTTCCAGGCGCTGCATCTGCATGCTCAGCGCCGACTGCGTGCGCCCGACCTGCAGCGAGGCGAGGCTGATCGAGCCGGTCCGCGCGATCACGGCGAAGTTCCTCAGAAGCACGAGATCGAGCATCGACGGGCCATCAGTTCAGCCAATATCGGATTGAAGAAGTATCAATTTGTCTGCTGACGCAAGGCCCGCTAGCTGTCTGGAACGGCGATTGCAGAGAAAGCGCGCCGCACAGGGGAACCCGATGTCGCTCAATGCCGATCCCGCCTTCTGGACCGCCGCGAACAAGCATCTGACACGCTATGGGCCGAGCTTCGAAGCGATCATCGCCGAACGTGCCGAGGGTTCCTTCGTCTATGATGCGGATGGCCGCGGCGTGCTCGACTTCACCTCGGGCCAGATGAGCGCCGTGCTCGGCCACACCCATCCCGACATCGTCGCCACGGTCGATCGGCAGATGCGATCGGTCGCGCATCTCTTCAGCGGCATGCTGTCACGCCCGGTCGTGACGCTGGCCGAGCGGCTGGCGGCGCTCGCGCCTGGCCTCTCGCGCGTGCAGTTGCTCACCACCGGAGCCGAGTCGAACGAGGCCGCCATCCGCATGGCCAAGCTGGTGACCGGCGGCCACGAGGTCGTGGCCTTCGCGCAGAGCTGGCATGGCATGACGGGTGCGGCGGCCTCCGCCACCTACAGCGCGGGCCGGCGCGGTTACGGGCCGGCCGCGGCGGGCTCCTTCGTGATCCCCGCGCCGAACTCCTACCGTCCGCGCTTCAAGCACCCCGATGGGAGCAACGACTGGCAGGCGGAGCTCGATGATGCGTTCGAACTGGTCGACCGGCAGTCGACCGGGAATCTGGCCGCCTTCATCGCCGAGCCGATCCTGTCGAGCGGCGGCATTCTCGAATTGCCGCTGGGCTACCTCGCCGCGCTCAAGCGCAAATGCGAGGAGCGCGGCATGCTCCTGGTCCTCGACGAAGCGCAGACCGGGGTCGGCCGCACGGGCCAGATGTTCGCATTCCAGCGCGACGGGGTGACGCCGGACATCCTGACGCTCTCGAAGACGCTCGGCGCCGGCTTGCCGCTTGCCGCGGTGATGACGACGGAGGCGATCGAGCAGAAGGCGTTCGAGCGCGGCTTCCTGTTCTACACCACCCATGTCTCCGACCCGCTGACGGCGGCCGTCGGCGTGACGGTTCTGGACGTCGTCGAGCGCGACGGCCTTGTCGCCCAGGCTCGCGAACGCGGCGACCGGCTGAAGCAGGGACTGCTCGCGCTCCAGCAGAAATACGAATGCGTCGGCGATGTGCGCGGGCGCGGACTCCTGCTCGGCCTCGAGATCGTCACCGACAGGCACACCAAGGCGCCCGGTTTCGAACTCGGGGCGCAGATCATGGACGAGGCCATGCGCCGAGGCCTGAGCATGAACATCGTCAAGCTGCCCGGCATGGGCGGCGTCTTCCGCATCGCGCCGCCGCTGACGGTCTCGGACGCCGAGATCGACCAGGGCCTCGCCATCATGTCGGACGCCATCGAGGCCGCCAGCCGGGCGCAGTAGGAGAGAACGCTTCTACGGTGGCGCTCCGGGCTCCGGCCAGATTGCGTGGAACGGTCTTTTCCGGACTTTCCTGACAGGATAAGTCTTTTCGGGAAAGAGCGGGCTGTTGATGGCCGCTCCATGTCGGTGCCTCGCAGCGAGCGAGGCATGAAACCGGAGACAGTCTTGGCGGCATCCTCCAAACCTCGCGGGGCGTCGACGTCGCAGGACCTCGCGCCGGAACAACCCCTGACCGGGTCCGGTGCCCCCGAGGCGGGGCGCGGCCTGGAGCAGGCCATCGGCCAGCGCATCCGTGCGATCCGGCGCGAACTCGACCTGACCGTGTCCGACCTGGCCGGTTCCGCCGGCATCTCGGTCGGCATGCTCTCGAAGATCGAGAATGGCTTGATCTCGCCGTCGCTCGCCAGCCTGCAAGCGATCACGACCGCGCTGAACACGCCGATCAGCTCGCTTTTCACGACCTTCGAGGAGAAGCGCGACTGTTCCTATGTCGCGGCCGGGCAGGGCGTGCGCATCGACCGGCGCGGCACCAAGGTCGGCCATATCTACGAACTCCTCGGCCATGCGCTGGGCGGCGACATTGCGGTGGAGCCCTATCTGATCACGCTGAGCGAGGATGCCGTGCCCTATACCGGCTTCCGTCATGCCGGGGCCGAGTTCATCTACATGCTGACCGGCGAGGTGGTCTATCGCCATGGCGACAG
>DATDBB010000316.1:0-2001 GCA_036525085.1 Allobosea sp. | reverse complement strand
GTGGCTTAATAGGCCGATCATTACGCTTGCTCCGAACCACGCCGTCATCCCGGACGCAGCGAAGCGGAGATCCGGGATCCATGCCTGAACCTTCCTCGGAAGCGCTCCGGCATGGATCCCGGGTCAAGCCCGGGATGACGGTGCGTTTCCGAGCCAAGAAAGGCTGGACTAGTGACTGAGCATCGCCTCCTCTCCGGCAAGGTCGTGATCGCGACCCATAACAAGGGCAAGCTCGTCGAGATGCGCGAGCTGATGGCACCCTTCGGGATCGAACTCGTCTCGGCCGGCGAACTCGGCCTGCCGGAGCCCGACGAGACCGGCCACATGTTCGCGGAGAACGCCGCCATCAAGGCGCATGCGGCGGCGAAGGCCAGCGGGCTGCCGGCACTCGCCGACGATTCCGGCATCTGCATCGACGCGCTCGATGGAGCGCCCGGCCTGTTCTCGGCGAACTGGGCCGGGCCGGGCAAGGACTTCAAGCCCGCCATGGCGCGCGTGCTCGCCGAGATGGCGCGGCGCGGCGCGAGTGCCCCCGAGCAGCGACGCGCGCATTTCGTCTCGGCCCTCGTCATCGCCTGGCCGGACGGACATGACGAACTGTTCGAGGGACGTGTCTTCGGCACGATCGTCGACGAGCCGCGCGGCGACAAGGGCTTCGGCTACACTCCGATCTTCAAGCCGGATGGCTTCGATAAGACCTTCGGCGAGATGACCACTGCCGAGAAGGCGGGAGCGGGCGAGGCCCTGTCGCATCGCGCGCGCGCCTTCAAGGTGCTCGCCGCCGCCTGCCTTAGGAAACCGCATTGAACGGCGCGGCTGCAACCGCCGAGCGGCAAGGCGCGATCCTGCATCCCACAGCGGATGCGGGCTTCGCAGTCTATGTGCATTGGCCGTTCTGCCTGGCGAAATGCCCCTATTGCGACTTCAATTCCCATGTCCGGCTGCAGCCGCCCGACCAGGCGCGTTACGTCGCGGCCTTCCGGCGTGAACTCGCCCACCGCGCTGCGCTCGCGCCCGGCCGCACGGTCACCTCGATCTTCTTCGGCGGCGGCACGCCCTCGCTGATGGAGGGGCGGACCGTCGGGGCGATCCTCGATGCTATCGGGGAATTCTGGGCGGTCGATCCCAATTGCGAGGTCTCGCTCGAGGCCAATCCGACCAGCGTCGAGGCCGGGCGCTTCCAGGATTTCCGCGCAGCCGGCGTGAACCGGGTTTCGCTGGGCGTGCAGGCGCTGAACGACGCCGATCTCAAGGCGCTCGGCCGGATGCATTCGACGCAAGAAGCACTCGACGCGGTCGCGATCGCGCGGAAATACTTCGAGCGCTACTCCTTCGACCTGATCTATGCCCGCTCGGTCAACCAGACGCCGGCGCTGTGGCGGGCCGAGCTCGAACTCGCGATCAGCCATGCGGCCGAGCATCTCTCGCTCTACCAGCTCACCATCGAGCCGGACACGATGTTCGAGCGGCTGTTCCGGGCCGGCAAACTCGCGATTCCCGATCACGAGGCGGGCGCTGCGCTCTACGAGATCACGCAGGAAATCACGGCCAAGCACGGCTTGCCGGTCTACGAGATCTCGAACCATGCCAGGCCGGGCGCCGAATGCCGGCACAATCTCGTTTACTGGCGCTATGGCGAATATGCCGGCATTGGCCCCGGTGCGCATGGAAGGCTGGTCACAGCGGACGGCCGGATGGCGCAATCAACCGAGAAGCGGCCGGAAGTCTGGCTCGAGCGCGTCGAGGCCGAAGGGCATGCGCTGGTCGAGAACGAGTGCCTGAACGCCGAGGCGCAAGGCGACGACTATCTGCTGATGGGCCTGCGACTGGTCGAGGGCATCGATCCGGTCACGTTCAGGGCGCTTTCCGGGCGCGAACTGAAGTCTTCCCGCGTCGACAGCCTGATGAAGGAGGGGCTGTTGACACGCAAGTCCGGCGGCAAGCTCGCCGCGACACCGGACGGGGCCCTTGTCCTAGACGCGTTGGTGGCGGATCTGGCGG
>DATDBB010000315.1:0-2447 GCA_036525085.1 Allobosea sp. | reverse complement strand
GTATGCGGATAACGGGATGTTCGCCCCCCGCAAGATTGCCGACGCCTTCCGCACGACGAGCGAAGAGGTGGCGCGCACGGCCGGCCTCGGCAAGGACGCGGTGCAGAGGCGCGACCGGGTGCAGTCGGATCGGACGCAGCGCCGCCTGCGCCAGATGATCGAGGTGATCAACAAGGTCGAGCCTCGCTTCGGCTCAGGGTTGATGGCTTATGCCTGGTATCGCTCCGAGCCGCTGCCGGGGTTCTCCGGCCAGACCGCCATGCAGTTGGTGCGCGCCGGCCGGGCGGAGGAGGTGCTCGACTTCATCGACGCCGTCGACGCCGGCGTTCACAGCTGATGCAGGACGGCTATCGGGGCCGGCTCTACCGCGCCCTCAATCCGGTCTATGCGCGCGAGCCGCTGTCGGGCCGCGGCGCCGAACTCTATGGCGGCCGATTCAACGCCAAGGGCGTTCCGGCGCTCTACACCTCGCTGTCGGTGATGACCGCGCTGCGTGAGGCCAACCAGGTCGGCAACCTGCAGCCGACCACGCTGGTCAGCTATGACGCCGAAATCGAGCGCATTTTTGATACGCGCGATAGCGAGGCGTTGGCGCGCGAGGGCCTCGACGCCTTCGCGCTGGCGGCCCCGACCTGGCGCGATGAAATGCGGGCGAGGGGCGAAGCCCGAACCCAGGCGCTGGCGCGACGCCTGCGCGAGAGCGGCCATCACGGCCTGCTGGTTCGCAGTTTCGCGGCCGGTGCCGGGCCCGACGACCTCAATCTCGTGCTCTGGATCTGGGGAAAGGCCGCGCCATCCCGCCTGTCGCTGATCGACGATGAGGGCCGTCTGTCGCGCTAACCGGCGCCGCCGGCCCCAGCAACGAGGGGTACGCCACGATCGCCGGTTTTTCCGACACCTGCCGAGCGCATCAATCTCGCGCGATCTCGCGGCCCGCAGCCGATCCGGAGTGCGCCGGCGGCCATTTGGGGCGCCAAAATCGCGGCTCCCTCTATAATGAGACAGAAGACCGATAATGCAAAATTATCGGGCATAGTTATCTTGCTACGACTGCGGCGCTTATCGATCAATAGGGTGACAAAAGCGCCGCCATGAGATAGCTTCGCGAGATGCGAGCGCGCCTGCGTACCCTCCCGGCGCCACCTTTGGACCGACTGCACCTGCCGGGTGGGTGAGAGGTTCCCGCGAGCGAAGGCGTTGGCGCGCTTGCGTTTTTGGCCGACCCAGTCTTCGCGCTGTTCATCGACAACACCACCGGCGAGCTGGTCGGCGCGGTCGCGACGGCCCACTATCCTGGCAAGGGCTCTCCGGACTTCCTGGCGTGGCGCGCCAATGCAGAGAGCCGCGGGCGCGCGCTGCTGATGCTGTTTCTTCTCTTGGATGCCGGTCGAGACGATGCACCGACGCGCATGCGGAAGGGATCTCATGTCATCATAGCTCGGGAGCACTTGTCCTATGTGAAGAGGGCGTGTCGCTGCGGCAGCTCTTGGCTGGTGGCTACGTGTCCAGCGCAGGCTGTGCGACCGGGCTGGCGACAGGAGCGGCCGGCACGGTCTATCTGCCATCCCTTCTTGGTACTCCGAGGGCAAATGTTCCATGTTCGAGGCGGGGCGGGCCCGCCGCCCGGTTGGCGTCCGGCTTCGCTTCAGCGCGCCTCTGGCCGGAAGCGCTCGGGAACAACTCGCCGCCCGGATCGATTACAGAGATGACTCGGGTGAGGGAGCGGGCAAGTGCCAGATCGCCGCGACGCCGACCGTTTCCGGACCGTGCCGCTTCACGTGGCGCTGGGCTGTTGGGCGCTGCGACCTATCTTCTCATCGTCGGGTTCGATATCGGCGTTGTGGGCAGCATGCTGGGGGCCGAGGCTGAGCAGACGCAGCTTTTCTCGGTCATGCTCGGCGTCTTTGCCGGCAATGGTGCGGTCGGCTCGGGCCTCACCGCGTTCTATCTCCTGGCAACGCAAGGCTGATGGCGATCGGCGACCCAGGCGTCCGCGTGCGGCTCGACGACGAAGCCTTCGCGCGGTCCCTGCCCGTAGGCTGCGCCCGCGATGCAGCGATCTTCACCGACCGCGTGCCGGTCGCACACGTCATCCGCAAGGTCATGCTGCTGCGGATCGCCTTCACGAACTACGTCAATCCATTTTGACTTCACCCTGGCGACGGTCCGTGGATTCTCCTGCCATTGGTTTGGGTGCCAGGCTCTTTGATGTGAGACGACCGACTACCCAGACAAGCGGAGTATCATAATGCCTGGAAAGCATGTGAATGCCTTGGCGACAGGAACGCCAGTTCTGACGCCGGCCGCGGTCGACCTGATGCATGGCTGGTGGCGCGCCGCGAACTACCTTTCCGTGGCGCAGATCTATCTGCTCGACAATCCGCTGCTGCGTGAGCCGCTTGGGATCGAGCACGTGAAGCCGCGCCTGCTCGGCCATTGGGGCACGA
>DATDBB010000314.1:0-4519 GCA_036525085.1 Allobosea sp. | reverse complement strand
GGACACCACGAACCGGCAAAACCTGCTGCTGCTGGTCCAGCTTCGCTGGCTGGCGGTCGGCGGCCAGGTTCTGACGATCCTGATCGTGCAATGGGGTCTCGGCATCGCCTTGCCCCTGCGCGAGATGGCGATGGTCATCGCGCTTCTGGTCCTGCTGAACCTCGTGAGCCTGCTGCGCCATCATCGCCGCGCGAGCGAGGTCAGCAATGCCGAGCTGTTCGGGGCGCTGCTGTTCGATGTCGGGGCGCTGACCACGCAGCTTTATCTCAGCGGCGGCGCGACCAATCCGTTCATCTCGCTCTACCTGCTCCAGATCGGGCTGGCGGCCGTGCTGCTCGAGCGCTGGTCGACCTGGGTTCTGGTGGCGCTCGCAAGCCTCTGCTTCATCGGGTTGATGGGCGTGCATCGCCCCCTCGCGCTGCCGGTCTCCCTCGATGACGGCGTGCCGCGGCTGCATATCCAGGGCGTCTTCATCTGCTTCCTGATCGCTGCCGGGCTGCTGGTCCTGTTCATCCAGCGGATCAGCCGCAATTTGCGCATTCGCGACGAGCATCTCGCCGACCTGCGCCAGCGTGCCGTGGAGGAGGACCATATCGTGCGCATGGGCCTGCTCGCCTCGGGCGCCGCGCACGAACTCGGCACGCCGCTCTCGACCCTCTCGGTCATCCTCAACGACTGGCGGCGGATGCCGGTGTTCAAGGCACAGACCGATCTGATCCTGGAGATCGGCGAAATGCAGGGCCAGCTCGACCGCTGCAAGCGGATCGTCTCCGGCATCCTGATGTCGTCGGGCGAGATGCGCGGCGAAAATCCGGGCCGCACGACGGTGCGCCGCTTCGTCGACGAACTCGTGGCGCAATGGCAGTCGCATCAGGCGCCGGTCCGGCTGGACTATGTCAACGCCTTCACGCCGGATGCGGCGATCGTCTCCGATCCGGCGCTGAAGCAGGTGATCTGCAACATCTTCGACAATGCGCTGGAAGCCTCGCCGGATCATGTCGGCGTGCGGGTCGAACGGCGCGCGGACGATCTGGTGATCATTGTCACGGACGAAGGCACCGGCTTTCCCCGCGAGATCCTCGCCACGCTCGGCAAGCCGTACCGCTCGACCAAGGGGCGGCCGGGCGGCGGGCTCGGGCTGTTCCTGGTCAGCAATGTCATGCGCAAGCTCGGCGGCACAGTGTCGGCGCAGAATCGCGAAGGCGGCGGCGCTTGCGTCACCGTGACCCTGCCGCTCGCCGCGCTCGCGCCGGCCCTGGAGACCAGGGAGGGCAGCCATGGCGGATGACCGGACGTTGCTGATCGTCGAGGACGACCCGGCCTTCGCGCCCGTGCTGCGCCGCTCCTTCGAGCGCCGCGGCTACAGCGTCCATTCCTGTGATGGCGTCGACAGCCTGCGAGCCCTGATCGAGACCGTTGAGCCCCGCTATGCCGTGGTCGATCTCAAGGTGGTCGGCGGCTCGGGGCTGGAATGCGTCAAGCTGCTGCATGCCCGCGACCCTCGCATGAAGATCGTCGTCCTGACGGGTTTCGCCAGCATCGCCACCGCCGTCGAGGCGATCAAGCTCGGCGCCTGCCACTACCTCGCCAAGCCCGCCAATACCGACGACATCGAGGCCGCCTTCGACAAGGTCGAGGGCGATGCCGAAGTGCCCCTGACCCAGCGCCAGACCTCGCTGAAAAATCTCGAATGGGAGCGGATTCACGAAACTCTCGTCGAGACCGACTTCAACATCTCCGAAACCGCCCGCCGCCTCGGCATGCACCGCCGGACGCTGGCGCGGAAGCTGGAGAAGCGGCGGCTGACCTGAAGCTTCGGCTCGTCCCGATATCGGCCCCGGAGCGAACCCTGTGTCCGCGAAGCCACGCCTCCCAACAACCCACCGATCGCCCGGACACAACAGGTAGCTGCCTGGCCCCGATCTTGCTCTAATTCATGTGCTGGGGGGTGGATCGGAAAGCCGGAAGGACGGTGATGGACGCATTCACCATGGTCATTCTCGCCTGCATCGCGGGCGAGCCAAAATGCACATCCGCGCGCGTCGCCGACGTGCGCTTCACGAGCATCGAAGCCTGCGAGGCGCGCATCGACGGGATCACGGACACGATGACCCAGGAGTTCGGCAAGAAGGCGGAGCTCAAGGGCCGCGCGGTGACCTATGATGTGAGCTGCATGAGCCGCAAGGAGATGTTGCAGAATTTCGGGATCGCCGATTCCGACGCCTGATCGCTGCCGGCTCAGCAGGCGGAAGGCTACGCATCGATGCCTTCCTTCGAAGGCGTCAATTCTGCGGCGCAGCCGTCATGTTGCAGGCGCGCAACGGGACCCGTCAAAGCCCGTGCGCTCGCATCGATGTGATGGCGATGACGTTGCGCCCGCGTCCTGATTCTGACAGGAAATTGAGGAGTTGTTGACCTTTTCTGGCCAACTTCTTGCCCCATACTCCCTTCCGCTGCCTGCCCGAGGTCTCGATGAACCGCTTTTTCCGCATGGCCGCACTCTCCGGCCTTGGTCTGCTCGCCCTGGCGTCCTCCGCCAAGGCGGAGATCGACCCGCTGACCCGCCAGCCGCTGTTCACATACGAGGACCCGTCCAAGGCCCAGGCGACCGCGATTCCGCGCGAAATCGTCTCCTACAGCAGCCGCTACAATCCCGGCACGATCGTCATCAACACGACCGAGCGCCGCCTTTATCTGGTCATGCCGGATGGCAAGGCGATGCGCTACGGCGTCGGCGTCGGCCGCCCGGGCTTCGACTGGGCCGGCGCACAGACGATCACCCGCAAGCAGGAATGGCCGACCTGGACGCCTCCCGCCCAGATGCTGAAGCGCCGCCCCGACCTGCCGCGCTTCATGCCCGGCGGCCCGGAGAACCCGATGGGCGCGCGCGCCATGTATCTCGGCTCGACGCTCTACCGCATCCACGGCTCGAACGAGCCGGAGACCATCGGCCAGGCCGTCTCCTCGGGCTGCATCCGCATGCTCAACGAGGACGTCATGGACCTCTACGAGCGCGTGAAGGTCGGCACCCGCGTCGTCGTCGCCCGCTGAGCGGCACGCCTGCACCCTCCGCATCAGGGTCGCCTCTCGGGGCGGCCCTTTTTTGTCGCCGATGCACCAGCGATCTGCGAGACGCTCTTATGCACCAACAGGATTCGGGGCCGAGCCATGGATGATGTCGTCAACGCCTTCGTGCCCGGACCACGTGTCCAAATCCCGGGGCGAGCGGGCGGGCCGCTCTCCGGGCTGAGCTTTGCGGTCAAGGACCTGTTCGACGTCGCGGGCGTGCCGACCGGCGGCGGCAACCATGACTGGGCGACGTTCAACCCCGTGCCGGAGCGGCATGCTTTCGCCGTCCAGACTCTGCTCGATGCGGGGGCCGATCTGGTGGGCAAGACCATCACCGACGAGGTCTCGCTTGGCATCCTCGGCGAGAACGCATTCGACGGCACACCCCTCAATACGGCAGCGCCGGACCGCGTGCCGGGCGGCTCGTCGTCGGGGTCGGCGGCAGCCGTCGCGGCGGGGCTCTGCGACACGGCGCTGGGCACGGATACCGGAGGCTCGGTACGCGTTCCCTCCAGCTTCTGCGGGCTCTACGGCATCCGCCCGACCCATGGCCGGATCGACGTGACCGGCATGCTGCCGCAGGCGCCATCCTCCGACACGACGGGCTGGTTCGCGCGCGATGCGGCAACCTTCGCCAAGGTTTCGACGGTGATGCTGGGCGAGGCGCCGGGCCCGCTGCCGACGCGGCTGATCGTGGCCGTCGATGCCTTCGGCTTCGCCGACCCGGAAGTCGGCGAGGCGCTCGCGCCGATGGTCGAGCGGCTTTCGCGGATCATCGGCGAGGTACGCGAGGAGTTGATGGCGCCGCAGGGTCTCTCCGTCTGGGCCAAGGCGCAGCGCACACTGCAGCCGGTCGAGGCCTGGGAAACGTTCAAGCCCTGGGTCGAAAGCGCCAATCCGCGCATGGCGTTCAGCGTCGCGGCCGGCCTGCTCAACGGCGCGCGGATGCCGGAGGCGGATCGTGCCTGGGCCGCGCTGATGCGGCAGGAGGCGCGCGCGCGGCTGCGCCATCTGCTGCCGCCCGGCACGATCCTGTGCCTGCCGACCACGCCCTTCCCCGCCCCGAAGCGCGGCCTCTCCTCGCCGGTCCAACAGCTTTACAAGGACCGGATCAGTTGCCTGTGCTCGCAGGGCGGCCTGACCGGCTCGCCGCAGGTGAGCCTGCCGGGCGCCACGGTGGATGGCGCGCCGGTCGGGCTTTCGATCATCGGCGGGCGCGGCACGGATGCAGCGCTCATCGCCGTCGCCCAAGCCATGGAGTCCGCTTCGTGACCGACCTGACACCGAACCTGCCCGACGTGGTCGCCGAGGTGTCGGCCCTGTTCGAGGCTTACGAGCAGGCGCTGATCGACAAGAATGTCGATGTGCTCGACGCGACCTTCTGGAACAGCCCGCACACGATCCGCTATGCGCTGCACGAGAACGGCTACGGCTTCGCCGAGATCCATGG
>DATDBB010000313.1:0-15715 GCA_036525085.1 Allobosea sp. | reverse complement strand
TCACCAGACGAGATGCGGCAGCGCATAGGCCGGGCGATGGCTCTGCCGCGCGAACCAGCCATGGCGCTGGTCCCATGAAGCTTCCATCAGATCCTGGGCATGGATGCCCGCCAGCACCATGATGCCGGTGGCGCCGAAGCTGTCGGCGCCGGCAATGTCGGTGCGGATCGCATCGCCGATGGCGCAGATCCGGCCCTGCGCGATCGGGGCGCCGCGCTTCTCCTGCGCGAGCGCGAGCGCCGTCTCGTAGATCGGCCGGTGCGGCTTGCCGGCATAGACCACCTTGCCGCCCCGCTCCTCAAAGGCCAGCGCCACCGAGCCGGCGCAGGGGACGATCTGGCCGCCGCGCTCGACCACCAGATCGGGGTTGGCGCAGATCATATCGAGGCCGCGTGCGGCGAAGCCGGCGAGCAGATCGGCATAGCTCTCGGCGGTCTCCGTCGCGTCGTCGAACAGGCCGGTGCAGAGCACATAGCTCGCCTCGTCCGGCCCGACCTGCGGCGCGTCGAGCCCCGCGATCAGCGGCAGGTCGCGGTCGGGGCCGAGCCTGAACATCGGCTGGCCGGCGCGGGCCTGGATCAGGGCCCGGCAGACATCCCCGGAGGTCACAATCGCGTCATAAGCAGCCTGGGGCACCTGGAGGCCCTCGAGCTGGCGCGCGATTTCGGCGTTCGGGCGCGGTGCATTGGTGACGAGGACGACGCTGATGCCGCGTTCGCGCATCTTGACCAGCGCTTCGACCGCATCGGCGAAAGCGGCGACGCCGTTGTGGACGACACCCCAGACGTCGCAGAGGCAGAGATCGAAACGATCCGCGATCTCGGAAAAGCCCGGCAGGGGCCGGGTGGCGGCGATCTCGGGGGATGGCACGGCGTATTACTCTCCCAGGCTGGTTGCCGTCGCTCTACAGCATCGGGCCCGTTCCCGCATCCGCCGCGATGCGATGGCGCCCTGCCGTGGCCGACAGTTTTTCGCAGAGCAAAGGCTCAGGCGCTGGCGCGGCGCAGGACGGAGCGGAAGGACTGCCGCTCGGGCGGCGCTTCCTGAACCGGAGCCTCCTGCATGGCGCCAGGAGCCGCCGCCGGGTAGCCGACGATCTCGGCCGGCGGGCGCAGCGGGGCCGGCTCCGGAGCGGGCTCGGGCGCTGCCTGGGCGGGTTCGGCGAAGACGTCCGGCTTGACCGGCCGCGGCGGCGAGAAGACCTGCCCCTGCGCCATCATGACGCCGAGGTCGATCATGTCGGCGACGGTGGGATTGTCCCCGACCTCGTCGGCGATCAGGACGATGGAGGCCCGCGCCAGCAGGGTCGAGAGGTCTCCGGCCGCGATATCCGTCGCGGCGCCGCCATCGGCATGCTCCGTCAGCAGCGCAGCCGGCGCCTTGACGAAGCGGATACCGCGATCGAACAGCGCGACCGGATCGAGCCGGAGATCGACGAGTTGATCGAGCGCGAAACGCACGCCATTGGCCGACATCGCGCCAAGCAGCCCCAGGCTCGTCGGATCGAGCCCACGGAAGACGCTCTGCGGCATCTCGATGATGAGATGGCCGGTATGCTCGCGATACTTGTCGAGGATGCGCGACAGCGTCACCAGCGCCTTGGACGAGCCCCAGGTCGCCGCGCCGAAATTGCAGGAGACGAAAAGATCGCCCTCCTTCGAGCCAAGATGGCGAGCGATGGCGAGCGCACGCGTCAGGACGAGCGCGTCGAGCGTCGGGCCGAAGCCTCGCTCCTCGATGACGGGCAAGAATTCATGCGGCAGCAGGAGCGTGTTCTCGTCCAGCCGCAGCCGCACCAGCGCCTCGTAGCCCCGGGTGCGGCGCTGCGGCAACTGCACGATCGGCTGCAGGTGAACCTCGACCCTGCCCTCGGAGAGCGCGGTGCTGATGACCGCGGCGCGCTCGGCCGCAGCCTTCTCCTGCGCCTGCCGCGCCGCCTCGGCCCGTTCGGCGGCCATAGCCTGCAGCCGCTCCTGCCGCACCGCCTCGGGATCGATGACCACGACGGGGGCCTCGGCAGGCTGGGGCGGAGCCGTCTTCGCCTGGATGGCGGTGAGCGCGGCGTCGTGATCCGACAGTGTCGTCGCGACCTGATGGATCAAGTCGCCCAAGAGCCCGACCTCGGCGGTCAATTCGTTGATGGCGGCGCGCGCGGGAACCGCATCGGCCTCGCGCATCGGCATTTGCTCGACGCGGTTCGCCAGCGCGTCGAGCCGGATCGAGCTCGTCGCGAGCCTGACCTTGACCTCGCCGATCGCGGCCAGAACCTGCTCGCGCTGCGCCAGGCCACGCCGCTCGAACAGCCAGAAGGAGCCGATCGAGCCTGCGCCCGCCAGAAGCAGGCCCAGCGCGGTGCCCAGCGGCGTCGGCATCAGAATCAGGAGGACCGCGCCCGCCGACAGGCCGGTGACGGCGCTGGCGAGGGGATGCAGGGCGTTCGGTCGGAGAGGGGCCAAGGCAGCGATCGCGCGAGGGGTTGATCGGAATAGGACGGCGAATCACACCACTGTTTCCGAGATTAACCTTACGCCCGCCCGCAAGCGAGCTTTTGCCCTCAATCGACACCGGCAAGCCGCCAAGGTCGCTGAATGACGACGCCTCCCGCGCCCCGTGGGTCAGGGCTGGGCGATAGCGAGATCGGAGAGGATGCGCTCGATGACCTCGGGGCCGAAGCCCCGGCGCATCAGCCAGATTCGGGGTTCGGTATCGAAGATCTGAGAACTCCGGCGCAGCGCGGCGATGGCCTCGGCCTTGTCGGCATCGCTGCCCTTCTGCGCGGCCTGGAGCGCCCGACCGAGGAGAGCGTAAGGATTGGAGTCGGCTGCCAGAAACTCGGCATGGGCGCGCGACAGCTGCCGGGCTCCGAGCAGATGGGCACCGAGCAGGGCGAAGAAGTCATAGGCGGGCGGGCGCCCAGCGCTCAGTTCGATGGCGCGCTCGACCAGCGGCAGGCCTTCGGTGGGCCGGTTCAACTGGATGTAGCGTGCGCCGAGGCTGGCCATGATGTCGGAATCATAGGGGTTGCGGCTCAGCGCCTCGCGCCCGGCCTTGATAGCCTCCTCGGTCGCACCGCGCGCGAACAAGGCATCCATCATCGCCTGCTGGGCCCTCGCACTGGAAGGCGCCAATCGGACGGCCGTGAGAGCGGCCGACAGCGCCCGTTCCAGCGGCGATCCCGGCTGCGGGTTGAGGCCGGAGGTGTACTCGCCCAGGGTCAGGAAGGTGAGTTGCACCCAGGCGGGGTAGAAACTCGGGTCGCGATCGACCAGTTCCTGCACGCATTTGCGCGCCGCAAGGTGATCCTGCGGCTTCATCGTGCGGCGGACGTCGATGGCCAGGTAGATGCAACGCATCGGCCCGGAGGTCGCGTTCTGACGGATATCGGCATGGATGATGCCGAAGGGCTCGGCCAGACGTGTCGCCAGGCGGCGGGCGACCTCTGGCAGGTCGCTGTCTTCCGCGCTCAAAGGCCGTCCCGATGACGCCGACCAGACGATGCGGCCGTCGCGGACGGAACGCAGTCGGCCGAAGCCCTCCATCGTGCCGTCGACCATCTGACCAGCCATCTCGAAGATGTAATCGGCTCCGTTCGGAGGCGCCTGGCCGAGCGGCGGCGCCTTGACGGTGACGAGGTCGTCGAAACGGGACAGGGCGTCGACCAGGAAAGCCGAGAACCGGCGCGCCAGTGCCTCGAACCTCGGATCGCTCGGCAGTTCGGGAACCGAAATCGCCAGGACGGTGAGTTCAGGTCCCGTGCCGCGCGGGGCGGGCTCGGTGCCGCGAGCCGTCTCGCGGGGCGGCGGCAGGGATGAGACGCCCGGTCCCGGCCCCGCTCCAAGCAGGCCGAGATACCAGGCGGCCAGAGGCACCAGCGCAGCCAAAAGTCCCAAAGCAGCGATCAGCGGCCAGCGCCTGGCAATCCAGCGCTCCGGCGGCGACTCCGGCACCGGCTCGGCGCTCGCACGGGGTTCGGGCAGCGGGGTCGGAAGGGACAGCCCCTGCGGTGGCTGCTCGGGCCTGGGCTCATCCATTTCCGGCGGCCCGACCCAGTCGAAGGCCGGGACATAGGCGCCGACCGGCATCGAGATCCGCAACGGATCCTGCGCGCCCTCGCCGGCATAGTATTGCGTCAGCGCCCGGCGCAGGCGGCCGGCCTCCACACGTACGATCGGGTCGGTCTGCGGATCGAAATCGGCGGAGCGGCCGAAGGCTTCGACGGCTATCGTGTAGCCCTTCAGCTCGGCGGCGCGCCCTTCGACGGCGCGCTCGACGATGAAGCCGAGAAAGGCGGAAAGCTGCGGCGCGGCGCGAAAGGCGTCGGATGCGAGAACGCGCGCGAGGCCGGCGCGAACCAACGCATGGAATTCGCTATCCGGCCGATCGGATGCGGGCTCTCGATCGTCCATTGGGGTCCGGTTCAGTTTGCGCCCCTTTAGCCACATTACGCCAGAAGCGACGCTACGTCACCTTCCCCGAGATTAGCCCCCGCTCTCCCGCCGGGCGCAGGGATGCCGCGTCCCGGCCGCAATTTACAGCCCGGATCGTGCTGCTAGGTTGAGGGATGGTTAATCACAGGACCGCCCGATGACCGCAGCACCGTCCCCGATCGCTACTCCCAACGATCTCGAAGCCTTCTGGATGCCGTTCACGGCGAACCGCTCGTTCAAGAAGAACCCGCGCATGATCGCGCGGGCGGAGGGCATGTTCTACTACACGCCCGAGGGCAAGCCGGTCATGGACGGCACAGCCGGACTCTGGTGCTGCAATGCCGGCCACTCGCGCGAGCCGATCATCCAGGCGATCCAGGCCCAGGCGCGCGACCTCGATTACGCCCCCTCCTTCCAGTACGGCCACCCGAAGGTCTTCGCGGCCGCAGCCCGCATCGCCGCGCTCGCTCCGGGCGATCTCGACCATGTCTTCTTCGCCGGCTCCGGCTCGGAAGCGGCCGATTCGGCCCTGAAGATCGCGCTGGCCTACTGGAACGTCTCCGGCAAAGCCGCCAAGACCCGGCTGATCGGGCGCGAGCGCGGCTATCACGGCGTCGGCTTCGGCGGCATCTCCGTCGGCGGCATGTCGAACAACCGCAAGTTCTTCGGCTCGCTGCTGACCGGCGTCGACCATCTCGCCCACACCTATGACCGCGAGAAGCAGGCCTTCAGCAAGGGCGAGCCGGAATACGGCGCGCATTTCGCCGATGATCTCGAGCGCATCGTCGCGCTGCACGACGCCTCGACCATCGCCGCCGTGATCGTCGAGCCGATGGCGGGCTCGACCGGTGCGCTGCCGCCGCCGAAGGGCTATCTCAAGCGCCTGCGCGAGATCTGCGACAAGCACGGCATCCTCTTGATCTTCGACGAGGTCATCACCGGCTTCGGCCGCCTCGGCTTCGCCTTCGCCGCCGAGCGCTACGGCGTCATCCCCGACATGATCACCTTCGCCAAGGGCGTGACCTCAGGCACCGTGCCGATGGGCGGCGTGATCGTGCGCAAGCACATCTACGACGCCTTCATGGGCGGGCCGGACAACGTCATCGAACTGTTCCACGGCTATACCTATTCCGGCCATCCGCTGGCGGCGGCGGCCTGCCTCGCCACGCTCGACATCTATCGCGAGGAAGGGCTGTTCGAGCGGGCGCGCGCGATGGAAGGCGCCTTCGCCGATGCGGTGATGAGCCTGAAGGGCGAACCCAACGTCGTCGACATCCGCACGCTCGGCCTCGTCGGCGCCGTCGACCTGGCGCCCCGCACCGAGGGCGCAGGCAAGCGCGGCTATGAGGCGATCGATCGCGCCTTCCACGAGGAAGGGCTGATGATCCGCACCGCCGCCGACACCATCGCCTTCTCGCCGCCGCTTATCATCAGCGAGGCTCAGGTCGAGGAGTTGATCGGCAAGCTGCGGCGGGTGACCCGGGCCGTGGCGAACTGAGTTCTCCGTCATTGCGAGCGCAGCGAAGCAATCCAGGGGCGGCAGGACTCTACGGTTCATGCGCCCCTGGCTAGCCGCGGCGCATAGTCATCATGAAGCTTCGAGCGTTGGACGCCAAGAATGAGGGAGCCCGTCGTCTACATCATGGCGAGCGGGCGCAACGGCACGCTTTATGTCGGCGTGACGTCGAATATCAGGGAGCGCGCGTGGCAGCACAGGGGCGGCCTTGTTCCGGGCTTTACCAAGCGATACGGCTGCAGACTGCTCGTCTGGTACGAGCATCACGAACGCATGGATGCCGCTATAGCGCGTGAAAAGCAGATCAAGGCCGGTCCTCGTCACAACAAGCTGGCCTTGATAGAGTTGATGAATCCGGCTTGGCGCGATCTCTACGAGGATTTTGTTCCTTAAGCCGTGTTGCAGCCGGAGGCGACAGCGCCCTACGCCCCCTGGATTGCTTCGCTGCGCTCGCAATGACGGGGAGCCGCGAGCCGAAGGGATTTCACCCCCGCCGCAGCTTCTCGAAGCGAGCTCTCAGCCTGTCGCGCTTGAACCGCGACAGGCGGTCGATCCAGAAGATGCCGTCGAGCTGGTCGATCTCATGCTGGTGGCAGACGGCGAGGAAGCCGTCGGCCTCCTCTTCATGTTCGGCGCCGTCGAGATCGCGATAGCTCACGCGAACCTTCGCTGCGCGCTCGACCTCCTCGGTGACGCCCGGCATCGAGACGCTGCCCTCGGAGGCGCGGGCCGTTTCCGGCGACGACCAGAGCAGCTTCGGGTTGACGTAGACCCGCACCGCGCCGGGCGTCAGCTCGAGGACGACGAGGCGCTTGAGCACGCCGGCATGCGGCGCGGTGATGCCGACGCCGGGCGCGGCGCGCATCGTCTCGAGCAGATCGTCGGCCAGGCGCCGCAGATCGGCGTCGAAAAACTCGACCGGCTCCGCGACCGCGCGCAGGCGCGGATCGGGGAACCGGACGATCGGCAAGAGCGCCATGTTCAGAGCGCCATGCTCAGGCAGCAGCCTTCGCTGCCGCCGCGCCGTAATAGCTCTCGCCTGTCTTCGCCATGCGCTTGAGCTGGCGGTTGGGCCTGAAACGCTCGCCATGCTTCTTCGCCAGCGTCTCGCAAAGCTTCACGAAGCTGGCTGCGCCCATATTGTCGATGAAGGACAGCGTGCCGCCGCTATAGGGAGCGAAGCCGAAGCCGATGATCGAGCCGACATCGGCCTCGCGCGGATCGGTGACGACGCCCTCCTCATAGGTGCGCGCAGCTTCCAGCGCCTGCGTCACCAGAAGACGCTGCTGCAGTTCCTCCATGTCGACCTGTTCCGGCGCCAGCCGTTTGCCGACGAGATCGGCGAGGCCGGGCCAGAGGCGTTTCGGGCCGGCTTCGGGGTAGTCGTAGAAGCCCTTGCGGTTCTTGCGGCCGAGCCGGCCATGCTTCTCGACCATGTCGGAGAGCAGCTTCTCCTGCGCCGGATCGACCGCGCCCTCGCCGAGCTGCGCCTTCGTTGCCTTGAGAACCTTGAAGGCGAGATCGACCGCGACCTCGTCGTTGAGCGAAAGCGGGCCGACCGGCATGCCGGCCTGCCTGCCGGCCTGCTCGATCATCGCCGGCGGCACGCCCTCCATCAGCATGAGATGGCCCTCGCGGATGTAGTTGCCGACGCAGCGATTGGCGTAGAAGCCGCGCGTGTCGTTGACGACGATCGGCGTCTTCTTGATCGCACGGACGAAATCCAGCGCCATGGCGAGCGCCTTCTTGCCGGTCTTCTTGGCCATGATGACCTCGACCAGCAGCATCTTCTCGACCGGCGAGAAGAAATGGATGCCGATGAAGTTCTGCGGCCGCTGGCTCGTGGTGGCGAGGCCGGTGATCGGCAGCGTCGAGGTGTTGGAGCCGAAAATGGTCTTGGGACCGACGACGGCCTCGACCTTGGCGATCACCTCGGCCTTGACCTTCGGATCCTCGAACACGGCCTCGACGACGAGATCGCAGCCCTTCAGCGCGGCGTAGTCGGCGGTGGCGGTGATGCGGCCGAGCAGCGCGTCGCGATCTGCGGTCTTGGCGCGGCCCTTCATGATCTGGTCGGAGACCAGCTTGTGCGAATAGGCCTTGCCCTTGTCGGCGGCCTCCTGGTCGCGGTCGACCAGGACGACCTCGATGCCGGCCTGCGCGGTGACATAGGCGATGCCGGCGCCCATGAAGCCCGCGCCGACGACGCCGACCTTTTTCAGCTTGCTCGGCGGGACATCGGCGGGACGGCGGGCGCCCTTGTTCAACTCCTGCATCGAGACGAAGAGCGAGCGGATCATCGAGGCCGCCTCCTTCGTCCGCAGGATCTTGGCGAAGTAGCGGCTCTCGACGCGCAGACCGAGATCGATGGGAAGCTGCAGCCCCTCATAGACGGCCGAGAGGATGGCGCGGGCGGCCGGGTAGTTGTCGTTGGTCTCGCGGCGATAGATCGCGTTGGCCGGCGGCCAGATCTGCATGCCGGCCGGCGAATAGACCTTGTTCGAGGGCAGCTTGTAGCCCTTCTGGTCCCAGGGCGCGGTCGCAGTCGGGTTGGCCTTGAGCCACTCCTTCGCGTTCGCGACGAGCTGGTCGCGCGGCACGACAGCATGGACGAGGCCGGTGTTGCGGGCCGGCAGCGCCTTCACCTGCTCGCCCTTGAACATCATCTGCAGCGCGTCGCCGGTCTGCATCAGGCGCGCGACGCGCTGGGTGCCGCCGGCGCCCGGAAACAGCCCGACCTTGATCTCCGGCAGGCCGATGCGGGTCGCGGCATCGTCGGAGACGACGCGGTACTGGCAGGCGAGCGCCAGCTCGAAGGCGCCGCCGAGGCAGACGCCATGGATCGCGGCGGCGAAGGGTTTTCCGCAGGTCTCGAGCTTGCGATAGAGCAGCGAAAGCTTGCGGCTCTCGTCGAAGAAGCTCTGCATCGCGGCCTGCTCGCCCTTCTCCTTGGCGAGGCGGATATAGAGGTCGCGCAAGCCCTGGAGCATGGTGAGGTCGGCGCCACCGGAAAAGGCTTCCTTGCCGGAGGTGACGACGCAGCCCTTGATCGCCTCGTCGCCGGCGACCTTGTCGATGATCTGGTCGATCTCGGCCATCAGCTCGGGCGTGATGACGTTCATCGAGCGGCCCGGCATGTCCCAGGTCGCGGTCGCGATGCCGTCGGAATCGGTCTCGAAGCGGAAATTGGTGAGGTTCATGGTCGCTCTCCTCAAACCCGTTCGATGATGGTGGCGACGCCCATGCCGGCGGCGACGCAAAGGGTGACCAAGGCGGTGTTCTTGTCCGTACGCTCCAGCTCGTCGAGCACGGTGCCGAGGATCATCGCGCCGGTGGCGCCAAGCGGATGGCCCATGGCGATGGCGCCGCCATTCACGTTCAGCACCTCGTCGTCGATGTCGAAGGCCTGCTGATAGCGCAGCACGACAGAGGAGAAAGCCTCGTTCAGCTCGAACAGGTCGATGTCGCTGGTCTTCATGCCGGCCTTTTTCAGGACGAGCTCGGTGACGTCGACCGGCCCGGTGAGCATCAGCGCGAGGTCCGAGCCGATCGTGGCGAAAGCCCGGATGCGGGCGCGGGGCTTGAGGCCGGCCGACTTGCCGCCCTTCTTCGAGCCGACCAGCACGGCGGCCGCACCATCGACGATGCCCGAGGAATTGCCGGCATGGTGGACGTGGTTGACGAACTCGACATCGGGGTGGGCCGCGGTCGCGACCGCGTCGAACCCGCCCATCTCGCCCATCTGGACGAAGGAGGCCTTCAGCGCGGCGAGCGCCTGCATGTCGGTGCCCGGGCGGATCGTCTCGTCGCGGTCGAGCAGGATCAGCCCGTTGACGTCGGTGACCGGGATCACCGAGTTCCTGAAGCGCCCGGCTTCCCAGGCCGCATGGGCGCGCTGGTGCGAGCGCACGGCGTAGGCGTCGACATCGTCGCGCGAGAAGCCGTATTTGGTCGCGATCAGGTCAGCCGAGACGCCCTGCGGCATGAAGTAAGTGTCGATCGCGACGGATGGATCGACTGCGATGGCGAAACCCGAGGCGCCCATGCCGACGCGGCTCATGCTCTCGACGCCACCGCCGATCGCCATCTCCTTCTGGCCCGACATCACCTGGGCGGCGGCGAGGTTCACCGCGTCGAGCCCCGAGGCGCAGAAGCGGTTGATCTGCACGCCCGGCACTTCCTTGCCGTAGCCCGCCTTGAGCGCGACCGTGCGGGCGATGTCGGCGCCCGCCTCGCCGACCGGATCGACGCAGCCGAAGACGACGTCCTCGACCAGCTTCGTGTCTAGGCCGTTGCGGTCCTTGATCGCCCGGAGGGCCTGCGTACCGAGCTCGATCGCCGTGACCTCGTGCAGCGAGCCGTCGGCCTTGCCCTTGCCGCGCGGCGTGCGGACATGGTCGTAGATGAATGCGTCTGCCATCAGGAGCCTCCCGGGCTGGCCGCTCGTGGGCGGCTCGTTTCTTGAACCCCGCCGTCATGGTCGGGCTCGCCCCGACCATCTCGTGACGAGGTAGTTCTGGATGAGATGGTCGGGTCAAGCCCGACCATGACGATTGCGCTCAGAACTGGTCGGCGCTCAGCGCCATCGTGCTGTCGGCGCCCGCCGTGATCCGCGCCAAGTGCGCCGCCGTCTCCGGCAGGCTGCGCTCCATGAAGAAGCGGGCGGTGACGAGCTTGCCGTTCATCCGCTCGGCCCTGCCATTGGCGCCGGCCTTGAGCTTGTCCTGCGCGACCTTGGCGATCTTCGCCCACATATAGCCGAGCGAGACGAGGCCGAGCAGGTGCATGTAGTCGGTCGCGCCGGCGCCGGCATTGTCGGGCTTGGCCAGCGCATTGTTCATGAACCACATCGTCGCCTGCTGGAGATGGCCGAGCGAAGCCATGAGCGGGACGAGCAGAGGCTTGAGGGCCTCGTCTTCGGCGTTGTCCTTCAGGAAGCCGCCGACCTCGTTGAAGAAGGCCATGATGGCGCGGCCGCCGTCGCGGCCGAGCTTGCGGCCGACGAGGTCCATGGCCTGCACGCCGTTGGCGCCCTCATAGATCATGGCGATGCGGGCATCGCGGACGAACTGCTCCATGCCGTATTCGGCAATGTAGCCATGGCCGCCGAACATCTGCTGGGCCTTCACGGCGTTGTCGAAGCCGACATCGGTGAGCACGCCCTTGAGGACCGGCGTCATCAGGCCGAGCTGGTCGTCGGCGGCCTGGCGCTCTGCGGCGTCGCCGGAGCGATGGGCGATGTCAGACTTCAGCGCGTTCCAGAGCACGAAGGCGCGGGCGGCCTCGTTGAAGGCCTTGATCGACATCAGCGTGCGGCGCACGTCGGGATGGACGATGATCGGATCGGCCGCCTTGTCCGGGCTCTTCGGACCGGTGAGAGAACGGCCCTGAATGCGGTCTTTGGCGTAGGCCACCGCGTTCTGATAGGCGACCTCGGACTGGGCCAGCCCCTGGATCGCGACGCCGAGCCTCGCCTCGTTCATCATCACGAACATGGCGTTGAGGCCCTTGTTCTCCGCGCCGATGAGCTGCCCTATCGCCCCGTCATAGTTCATGACGCAGGTCGAGTTGCCGTGAATGCCCATCTTGTGCTCGATCGAGCCGCAGGAGACATGGTTGTTCGCGCCGATGGAGCCGTCCGCGTCGATGACGTTGCGCGGCACGACGAAGAGCGAGATGCCCTTGACGCCGGCCGGCGCGCCCTCGATGCGGGCCAGCACGAGGTGAATGATGTTCTCGGTGATGTCCTGCTCGCCGGCCGAGATGAAGATCTTGGTGCCGGTGATGGCGTAGGAGCCGTCGCCGTTCGGGACGGCCTTGGTCTTGATCAGGCCGAGATCGGTACCGCAATGCGGCTCGGTCAGGTTCATCGTGCCCGACCAGGCGCCCTCGATCATCTTCGGCAGATAGGTCCGCTTCTGCTCGTCGCTGCCATGGACGTTGAGCGCCGCGATCGCGCCCATGGTCAGGCCCGGATACATCGCGAAGGCCATGTTCGCCGAAGAGGCGAACTCGTTCATCACCGCACCCAGCGTATAGGGCAGGCCCTGCCCGCCATATTCGGGGTCCATGGCAAGCCCGATCCAGCCGGCACCGGCATAGGCCTCATAGGCTTCCTTGAAGCCCTTCGGCGTCGAGACGCTGCCGTCGGCGTTGCGCTTGCAGCCCTCACGGTCGCCGGACAGGTTGAGCGGCTGAAGGATTTCCTCGCAGACCTTGGCGCCCTCGCCCAGCACGGCCTCGATCACATCCGGCGTCGCGTCGGCGAAGCCGGGCAGGTTGTTGTAGCGCTCGATGTTGAAGACGTCGTTCAGCAGGAAAAGCGTGTCTTCGACGGGTGCCTTGTAGACCGGCATGGCGTTCCTCCCTCGCGTCGCAAAGCCACGGCCTCAAGACCGGAGCGGTATTTGATAGTTTACATATAAACCATCTTACTCGCCATGGCAAAGGGGGGAGAACATGTTTTCGTGACGCCACCGCGGCCTTGCCGCGCGGGCGCATACGAAAAACGCCCCGGCCGAAAGGCCGAGGCGCCAGAATGAAATGCGGATTTCTGATCGGGAACGGCGCCCGATCAGAATGCGCGATGGACGATCAGGCCTTGGCGAAACGCGCGGCCGACGCTTCGAGCTCGGCGATGGCGCCGTCGATCTCGGCACGCTGGGCGCGCAGCAGCTCAAGCTGCTCGAGGACCTGCTCGCGGCTGAGCTGAAGGCCGCCGACCGAAGCCGAGCCGACCTCGCCGCCCTTCTTCTCCTCATTCGCGAGCATGGCGCGGATCTCGACCAGGGTGAAGCCGAGCTGCTTGCCCTTGAGGATCAGCGCGAGGCGAGCGCGATCGCGGGCCGAATAGATGCGCGTCATGCCGGAGCGAGCCGGCGAAATCAGGCCACGCGATTCGTAGAAGCGCAGGGTGCGCAGCGTCACGCCGAAATCACGGGCGAGATCGCTGATGGTGAAGCCCCCGGCCGTTTCCGGCTCGGATGCGGTGGATGGGGAGGTGCGGCCGTCATGATTCGGAGCGGCCGCCAGAGCAGAGCTTTGGCGCGACATTCGGTTTCAATCCTTGAAGATGGGAGCAGGCTCGCCGGCATCAATGGCGGCGACGATTGGCATGGGCCCCAAATACGGGAGGACCTGTCGTTGCGTCAGGTAATGTGACGCTTCCGTCAGGTAAGTTACGGTTATTCGGCTATCGAGCCTGAGTCGCCGGCGGTGCGTTCGCAGAAAATTAACGGATGGCTCCCGAATTTTAACCGGCTGTTTACCACGTCGGCCAAAAGGTCGGGCTTGCGGATCGGCGCCGGCTCTGTGGCAACGTTATCTTCAGGTGTCGCCCATCCGCAGGAAGACAGCGGCGTTCAGGGGCCTGCGTCTTCCAGTCAAGGAAAAGCCCCGTAGGCGAGCGTCATCATGGCCACTAGCTTGCCCTGGAGCGTGAAGGGCGTCGATCCCCGCACCCGCGATGCCGCCAAGGCCGCCGCCCGGCGCGCCGGCATGACGCTCGGCGAATGGCTCGACCACAAGCTGCGCGAAGAGGCTCCTCCGGAAACGGCCGCGCCCGAGCAACTGGACATCGCCGCGCTGTCCGAGCGCCTCGCCCGCCTTTCGCAGGGGCAGATGGACACGGCCCCGCAACAGGCGATCAGCGCGCCCCGGAGCGCGCCGTCGCCTGCCCGCCACGAGATCGACGCCGTGATCGCCCAGGCCGCCAGCATCGAGCGGCTCACGCGTGAATCGAGCGCCAAGACGGTTGGCGCGCTGGATTCGATCGCGCGCTGGATCGAGAACACCGAGAACCGGATGAGCTCCGGCGAGCGGGCTGCGGCGGAACGCCAGGACCGCGCCACCAGCGTGATCGCCGAGGCGATCAAGACGATGGGCGAACGCATCGCCGATATCGAACGCCGCTCGAGCGAGGCGAGGCAAGCGCCCGCCCGCCCCGAGCAGGCGCCGCGCCTCGCCTTCAGCCGCGACAATCTCGCCGCCGCCGTGACGGACATCCGCACCCGCCAGCGCATGCTCGACGACGAAGAGGCCGCGCCGATGGCCGCGCCCCGCCCCGCCATGGCGGAGAGCCGCATCTCGGCGCTGCGGGACGATCTGCGCGAGCTCAGCGCCCGCATCACCCCCATGGCCGCGCGGGCCGAACGACCGCCCGCGCCGGTGCTTTCGGCACGTTCCGAGCCCGATCCCCAGCTCGGCAAGATCGAGGCGATGCTCGCCGAACTCGGCGGGCGCCTCGACCGGCTCGACAAGCGCGACCGGATCGAACCGATCCTGAAGCCGCTGGCGCGCATCGAATCGGAAGTGTCGCGCCTCGCCCATGACCGTTCGGCCGAGAGCTATCAGCGCTTCGAACTCGAGATCGCGCATCTGGCCGCCAAGGTCGATGCGCTGACCGCGCGCGGCAGTGACCGCACGCTACTGGTGCCGGTACAACGCGACATCGCGGAGCTGCGCGACATGCTGGCCGCGAACGGCAGCGACGCGCGCCTCGCCGAGCTGTCCGAGCAGGTTTCGGCGCTGTCCTTCGACGTCAACCGCATCCGCGACGGCCAGCAGGACAGCCGCGAGCTGCGCGGGCTGACCCTGGCGATCGACGAGATCCGCGACACCATCCTGGCCGAGCGTGGGCAGGCGCGGGTTCAGGATCTCGAGCCCCTCGCCTCGCTCTCGCTCCAGATCGAGAGCCTGGCCGGCAAGATCGACACTCGGCCGAACAGCCAGATCGAAGAGCGGATCGATGCGCTTCAGGAGCGCATCGAGGCCCTGGCCGAGAAGGGCCCGGCCGCCGTGACGCGCCAGATCGACGCGCTGGCCGGGCGCATCGAGAACCTCGTGGCCTCGAACAACCTGACGCATCTGGTCGGCGAAGGCCAGGCGGTCCAGGTCGCACAGGTCAATCTCGCGCCCGTCGAGCAGATGCTGCGGAACCTCGCCGACAAGATCGACGAGGCCGGGCGCCCCGGCGCGGAATCCGGTGCGTTCGACGCCCTCGAACAGCAGATCTCGGGCCTCGCCCAACGGCTCGACGCCGCCGCTGCGACGCGCTCCGCCGAAACCGGCATGGAACGGACGCTGCAGGACCTCGTCGTGCATCTGCGCTCGCTGCGCGAGGAGACCACAGAGGCCGCCGAGCGCGCGGCGCGGGCCGCCATGTCGGACCATCTCGGCAAGGTGGCACAGCCCCAAAGCGGCATCGCCGAACTGAGCACGCTGGTTTCGGGCCTGCATGAGAGCCACGCCTCCACCGGGCGCGAGACGCAGGACGCCATCGGCGCGGTCCACCAGACGCTCGAGACGATCATCGCACGGCTCTCCAGCCTGGAGGCCGAACTGGTCGCCGACCGGCAGGCGGCGGCCGTAGCCGCTCCCGCCCGCACTCCGATGCCGCCGCGCGTGGCGGCTGCCGAGCGCGCGAACGCCAAGCCGCCGACCATGCCCGCCGCCATGAGCCTGGCGATGGAGGACCGGATCGCGGCTCCAGAACCGGCCGCCCCGGTCAAGGCCGAGGCGCCCGTGATCCCTGCACCCGCCCCCAATGCCGCCGCGTCGCAGATCAACACCGCGCTCGACCTGCCGCTCGAGCCGGGCTCCGGCCGGCCGCGCGCCGATGCCGTGCTGGCCGGCGGCCATGATCCGCAGTCGATCCGGCAGAACCTGATCGCGGCCGCGCGGCGTTCGGCGAAGGCTGCGACGGAAGCCGCCTCGGCCGCCCCCGCAGCGGCTCCGGAAACCGCCAAGGCCGGCGGCCGGCTCAAGGAGATCA
>DATDBB010000312.1:0-5383 GCA_036525085.1 Allobosea sp. | reverse complement strand
TCGATCGATCTCACCAAGCTCGACGAGGCGGCGATCGCCAATCTCGGCATCGGCCGCAAATTCCAGAAGCCGACGGTGTTCGACTTCCACACCATCGAGGACAACATCCTGCTGGCGCTGAAGGCGCCGCGCTCGGTGGGCAAGACGCTGTTCTGGAACACCGCCGCTGCCCAGCAGAAGCGGATCGACGACATCCTCGGCATCATCAAGCTCGGCGATGCCCGCGCCCGGCTCGCCGGCTCGCTCTCGCATGGCCAGAAGCAGTGGCTCGAGATCGGCATGCTGCTCGCACAGGACCCCAAGCTGCTGCTGGTCGACGAGCCCGCTGCCGGCATGACCGATGGCGAGACGGCGGAGACTGCCGTCCTGCTCAAGGAGATCGCCAGGGACCATTCGGTCATCGTCGTCGAGCACGACATGGGCTTCATCCGCGAACTCGGCGTCAAGGTCACGGTGCTGCATGAGGGCTCGGTGCTGGCCGAGGGCCCGCTCGACCAAGTCAGCGCCAATGAGCGCGTCGTCGAAGTCTATCTGGGGCGGTGACAGATGACCTGGCCCCACCCTGCGGTTCTCCTCCACCGTCATCCCGGACAAGCGGCGAAGCCGCGCCGATCCGGGATCCATTCCGGAGCCTTTCCAATGCGCGCTCCGGAATGGATCCCGGGTCTCCGCTTCGCTACGCCCGGGATGACCGCGCGTTTCCACGCGACGTCGTGGTTGGATCGGATTGGATGACATGCTGACCGTCGATGCCATCGACCTCCACTACGGCGCCGCCCAGGCGCTGCGCCGCGTCTCGATCACGGCGCAGGCCGGCAAGGTCACCTGCGTGATGGGCCGCAACGGCGTCGGCAAGACCACGCTGATGCGCGCCATCGTCGGCCAGCAGGCGATCAGCGCCGGCAAGATCTCCTTCGGCGGCGAGGATATCTCGACGCTGCGCACCGAGGATCGCGCGCGGGCCGGCATCGGCTTCGTGCCGCAGGGCCGCGAGGTCTTCCCGCTGCTGACCGTGAAGGAAAATCTCGAGACCGGCTTTGCACCCTTGCCCCGCAAGGAGCGCTACGTTCCGGACGAACTGTTCGACCTATTCCCCGTGCTCAAGTCCATGCTGGGCCGACGCGGCGGAGACCTCTCGGGTGGCCAGCAGCAGCAACTCGCCATTGCGCGAGCGCTGGTAACCCGACCCAAACTGCTGGTGCTGGACGAGCCGACGGAGGGCATCCAGCCCTCGATCATCAAGGATATCGGCCGCGCGATCGACTACCTGCGCTCCAAGGGCGACATGGCGATCGTGCTGGTCGAGCAGTATTTCGACTTCGCCCGAGACCTCGCCGATACGATGTTCGTGATGGACCGCGGCGAGGTCGTGCTCGCCGGCCCGATGAAGGACCTCGACGCCAACCAGGTGCAGCGGCTGATCCAAGTGTGAGGGGCGAGCTTTCGCCGTCATTGCGAGCGAAGCGAAGCAATCCAGGGGGATGTGGAGCACTGCCGCTCTGGATTGCTTTGCTTCGCTCGCAATGACGGGAGGGCCTGCCAAGGCCCCCCTCAAAACGCCAGCGGCGCGTTGTCGACGACCTCCTTCATCACGAAGAAGGTCCGCGTCTGCCGCACGCCGGGCAGCGCGATCAACTTGTCGGCGTGGAGCTTGTTGAAATCCGCCATGTCGCGGACCCGGATCTTGAGGATGTAGTCGAAGTCGCCGGCAACGATGTGGCAGTCGAGGATCACGGGCATGGCGCGGATGGCGGCCTCGAAATCGCCAAAGCTCTCGGGCGTCGAGCGGTCGAGCACCACGCCGACGAAGGCGAGCGTGCCCATCTCGACATGTCTCGGCGACACCTGCGCCCGCACCGAGGTGACGTAGCCCTCGGCGAACAGGCGCTGGATGCGGCGGTGGCAGGTGGCGGCGCTGGTGTTCACCCGCTTGGCGATTTCGGCGTTGCCGAGCCGCCCGTCGGACTGCAGCAGGCGCAGGATTTTGAGGTCGGTCCGGTCGAGATTCGACGCCATGAAAGAATCTTCCAGATTGAGCCTAGATTCTATCGGGTTAGCGACATGAATTGCCGTTTGCCCATTCGCTCGGCGCAGAATGATGCCTCACTTCGGAAGGACGTTCCAGCGTCAATTCGGTAGATTTCCGGCCATCGAAACCGATGGAGAACCGGTCGCCATGCTGAGCAAATTCGAGCGCTATCCCCTGACTTTCGGCCCGACGCCGATCGAGAAGCTGCCACGGCTTTCCGCCCATCTCGGCGGCGGCGTCGAGATCTTCGCCAAGCGCGAGGACTGCAATTCCGGCCTGGCGTTCGGCGGCAACAAGCTGAGGAAGCTCGAATACATCGTGCCGGACGCGATCGCGGCCAATGCCGACACGCTGGTCTCGATCGGCGGCGTCCAGTCCAACCACACCCGCATGGTCGCGGCGACCGCAGCCAAGATCGGCATGAAGTGCCGGCTCGTGCAGGAGAGCTGGGTGCCGCATGAGGACGCCGTCTATGATCGCGTCGGCAATATCCTGCTGTCGCGGGTCATGGGCGCCGATGTTCAACTCGTCGACGAGGGCTTCGACATCGGTATCCGCGCGAGCTGGGAGCAGGCGCTGGAGGATGTGAAGGCCAAGGGCGGCAAGCCCTATCCGATCCCGGCCGGCGCCTCGGTCCACAAGTTCGGCGGCCTCGGCTATGTCGGATTCGCCGAGGAGGTCAGGGCGCAGGAGGCCGAGCTCGGCTTCAAGTTCGACTACATCGTCGTCTGCACCGTCACAGGCTCGACCCATGCCGGCATGGTCGTCGGCTTCGCCAAGGACGGCCGCCAGCGTAACGTCATCGGCATCGACGCCTCCTTCACCCCGGCACAGACGAAGGCGCAGGTCCTCGACATCGCCCAGAAGACCTCGGCGCTGATCGGCGGCCAGGACATCGTCGCAGACGACATCGTGCTGAACGAGGACTACGCCTATCCGGTCTATGGCGTCCCTTCCAAGGAAACGATCGAGGCGATCCGCTTGTCCGCCCGGTTAGAGGGCATGATGACCGACCCCGTCTATGAGGGGAAATCCATGCAGGGCATGATCGACCTGGTGAAGAAGGGCTTCTTTCCGGCCGGCTCGAAGGTGCTTTACGCCCATCTCGGCGGCGTGCCGGCGATCAACGGCTACAGCTACACCTTCCGCAACGGCTGATGGCGATGGAGGTCGTCGTCCTCATCGAATTCGAGACGGGGGCGGCGTCCGGGCGCGCCGCCCTGCTGGAGAAGGTCGGTGCGCTCGCGCTGGCCGGGCAGGCGAGGCTGAGCTTCGTCGGCACGGAGTTAAGCGGCTCTGGCCAACCCGGGCGCGAGGTCGTCGCGATCGGCCTGGCGCGCGCCTCGGCTGCGGCCGGGCTGCTCGAACGCTGGCGCGGCGAGGGCATTCTTTCGGCTTCGACGCAGACGCGCATCCTGCAGGTCCAGCCGCTCTGGTCGATGGAGCCGCTCGCCCTGATGTTTCCCTGAGGCGGTGGATCGCGGCCGCCTCGCAGGGCGCGCCTGCATTCTCCCGGCTTGTCGTTGAGCCGGCGAGGATGCAAGAACCCCGCTCAAAGGCTTGGCGGCATCTCCCGCCGGCGAAGCGGGAGTTCGCGTGATGCAGCTAGGAGTGATCGGCCTCGGCCGCATGGGTGGCAACATCGTGCGCCGCCTGGGGCGCGCGGGGCATGACTGCGTGGTCTATGATCGTGACCCGAAGCCGGGCCTGGCGCTGGCGGCCGACGGCGCCATCGTCGCCTCCGACCTGAAGGACATGGTCGCCAAGCTCCAGGCGCCGCGCGCGATCTGGGTGATGCTGCCGGCGGGCAAGATCACCGAGGGCACGCTGACGGAACTCGCCGACATGCTTTCGCCGAGCGATACGCTGATCGACGGCGGCAACGCCTTCTGGAAGGACGACGTCCGGCGTGGACGCGACTTTGCGGCCAAGGGGCTGCATTACATGGACATCGGCACATCCGGCGGCGTCCATGGCCTCGACCGCGGCTATTGCCTGATGATCGGCGGCGACAAGGCGGCCTTCGAAAGGCTGGAGCCGATCTTCAAGGCGCTGGCGCCCGGCAAGGGCGAGATCGAGCCAACGAAGCATCGCGACGGGCGCAACCCGACCAGCGAACAGGGCTATCTGCATTGCGGCCCGGTCGGCGCCGGCCATTTCGTCAAGATGGTCCATAACGGCATCGAATACGGCATGATGCAGGCCTTCGCCGAGGGCTTCGACCTGCTGCGCAACGCCTCCGCCAAGGAAGGCCTGCCGCCCGAATACGGCTTCGCGTTCGATACCGCCGAGATCGCCGAGGTCTGGCGGCGCGGCTCGGTCGTGACCTCCTGGCTGCTCGACCTGACGGCCGAGGCACTGGCCGCCGACGAGGAACTCTCGGCCTATTCGGGCAATGTCTCGGATTCGGGCGAGGGGCGCTGGACGGTGGACGCCGCGGTCGAGACCGCGACCCCGGCCGAGGTTTTAACCTCGGCGCTGTTCGCGCGCTTCCGCTCGCGCGTCGACCACACCTTCGGCGAGAAGATCCTCTCCGCCATGCGCGCCGGCTTCGGCGGCCATGTCGAACCCAAGAAGCAGGGCTGACGCGGTATGGCTTCCTCGCAACCGGCCGTGAAGCCGGCCGTCATCGTCGTCATGGGCGTCGCCAGCTCAGGCAAGACCTCGCTCGGCGAGCGGCTGGCAGCCCAGCTCGGCTGGCCCTTCCGCGACGCCGATTCCTTCCATCCGCCCGAGAACGTCGCCAAGATGGCCGGCGGCACGCCGCTGAACGACGAGGATCGCAAGCCCTGGCTCGCCGCGATCGCCGCCTGGATCGACAATCTGCGCAGCTCCGGCGGCAACGGCATCGTCACCTGCTCGGCGCTGAAACGGGCCTATCGCCGCGTGATCGTCGGCGACAGGCCCGACGTGGCGCTGGTCTATCTCAAGGGTTCGCGCGAGCTGATCGGCCAGCGCATGGCCCAGCGACAGCATCACTTCATGCCGACGGCGCTGCTCGATAGCCAGTTCGCGACGCTCGAGGAGCCGGGAACGGACGAACGCCCGCTGGTCGTTTCCGTCGAGGAGACCAAGGACGCGATCGTGCAGGAGGTGGTGGAGCGGCTTGGGCTGTGATCGGTTTCGAAACCCGGTCCAACCAGCCGCGGTCATTCCGGGCGAAGCGAAGCGTAGACCCGGAATCCATGCCGGAGCGTTTCCGACAGAGGTTCCGGCATGGATCCCGGATCGGCGCCGCTTTGCGGCTTGTCCAGCAACTGTGTGACGGGCTGTCAAGCGTGGGCTGGATCATAGGGGGTGTCGGCCTTGATGAGGGCGTTGAGGATCGTGACGAGTTTTCGTCCGACGGCGGTG
>DATDBB010000311.1:0-10686 GCA_036525085.1 Allobosea sp. | reverse complement strand
CCACGACCTCGCCCTTGAAGTAGTTCTTGAAGCCCGCGAGCGAGTCCTTACCAGCCTGGTAGTTCGGCGCGATGATGTAGGCGCGCTTGTAGCCCTGATCCTGCGCGTATTTGCCTAGCACCTCGTGGACCTGGTCGTTCTGGTAGGAGGTGACGAAGAAGTTCTGGTTGCAGGCCTTGCCGGCCATCGTCGAGGGGCCGGCATTGGGGCTGATCAGGAAAGCGCCGGAATCCAGCACCGGTTTGGCGATCGCGCCGAGGATGTTGGAAAAGACCGGGCCGACGACGAAGTCGGCCTTGGCGGCCTCGACATAGCCCTTGACCTTGGCGACCGCGACGTCCGGCTTCAGCTCGTCGTCGATCACGGTGATCTGGACCGGCACGCCGCCGAGCTTGCCGCCGTTCTGGTCGACCGCGAGCTGGAAGCCGTCGCGGACCTGCTGGCCGAGCGCGGCGGCCGGCCCTGTCAGCACGCTGACGACGCCGATCTTGATCGGCTCCTGCGCCTGTGCGGTCGCGATGCCGAGGGCGAAGAGGCCGGCGCCGAGCGAAAGCGTAAGCTTGAGTGTCATGTCGGATGTCCTCCCGGGACGAGCGAGAAAGCGACAGCGCAGCAGGGGTCCCCTCGACCTCCTTGGCCGCACGATGAAGGCATATTGTTTCAAGCTTAAAATATCTGCAAGGGGTTCTTGCGCAGGAATTTTGGGGGCACGTCGCCACTGTCATTCCGGGGCGGCTCGAAGAGCCGAACCCGGAACCCACGACCGGGTGAGACCATTATCGGCATTGCCGACAACGCGCGCCCGGTCGTGGGTTCCGGGTTCTTCGCTGCGCGAAGCCCCGGAATGACGGCTCACGCCTGCACGCCGTCGACATACCAGTCCATCTTGGAGAGGATCTCGTCGGAGGCGGTCTCGCCGGCCTTGACGCGCACGACGCCCTTCTGGTCCTTCAGCTCGCCGGTGAAGGGATGCAGCGTGCCGGCGACGATGCCCTTCAGAACCGCGTCGGCGGCGGCGCGGGCGGCAGGCGTCACGGCGTCGTTATAGGGCGCGATCTTGACCATGCCGTCCTTGATGCCGCCCCAGACGTCGCCGGTCTTCCAGGAGCCGTCCAGCACCTCCTTGACGCGCTTGATGTAGTAGCCCGACCAGTCGTCGACGATCGCGGTCAGATGCGCCTTGGGCGCGAAGGCCTTCATGTCGGAGGCCTGGCCGAAGGCGAAGACGCCGCGCTGCTCGGCAGCCTGCAGGGCAGCCGCCGAGTCGGTGTGCTGGGTGATCATGTCGGCGCCCTGGTCGATCAGCGCCTTGGCGGCGTCGGCTTCCTTGGCCGGGTCGTACCAGGTCGAGGCCCAGATCACCTTGGTCTTGAAGTTGGGGTTCACCTTGCGCGCGGCGAGCGTGAAGGCGTTGATGCCCATCACCACCTCGGGGATCGGGAAGGAGGCGATGTAGCCGGCCTGTCCCGACTTCGACATGTGCCCGGCGATCGTGCCGATCACGGCACGTCCTTCATAAAATCGAGCGTTATAGGTCGCGACGTTCTCGGCACGCTGATAGCCGGTGGCATGCTCGAATTTCAGCTTCGGGAACTGCTTGGCGACCTGGATGGTCGGGTTCATGAAGCCGAACGAGGTCGTGAAGATGATCTGGTTACCGGCCTGGGCGAGCTGGCGGATGGCGCGCGCCGCATCCGGCCCCTCGGCCACGTTCTCGATGAAGCTCGTCTTGATCTTGGCTCCGAATTCCTTCTCCAGCGCCAGCCGGCCCTGGTCGTGCGTCCAGGTCCAGCCATGGTCGCCGACCGGGCCGACATAGATGAAGCCGACGCCGAGCGGGGCCTGCGCGCGGGCGCCGCTGCCGATCAGTGGTAGGGCTGCGGCGCTGGCGCCGGCGCCGAAGTTGAAGCGGCGGCGCGTAATGATGGAGGTCATGATCTTCGTCTCCCCGTTATGGTGTCGGCGTCAGGACGCCGAGAATGGTTTGCCGAGGCAGGCCGGCGCGTCGAGCCGGCCTGTCCTGCGGCCTAGCGACATCATGGTCAGAACCGCGATCGTCGCAAGATAGGGCGCCATGGCCAATAGTTCAGGCGCGAGCCAGCTGATGCCCGCGGCCTTGGCCTGGAGCTCGAGCGTCATCACCGCGCCGAACAGATAGGCTCCCAGCAGCAGCCGGCCCGGCCGCCAGGCTGCGAAGACGACCAGCGCCAGTGCGATCCAGCCGCGCCCCGCGGTCAGGCGGTCGGCCCACATCGGCGTCAGCGCCAGCGAGAAATAGGCACCGCCTAAGCCGGCCAGCGCGCCGCCGAAGGCGATCGCGCCGTAGCGGATGGCGATGACGGGATAGCCGATCGCATGGGCTGAGGCATCGTTCTCGCCGACGGCGCGCAGGATGAGTCCAGGGCGGGTCTTTCGAAGGAACAGGCTGACCCCGAGCACCAGCGCCAGCGAGAGATAGACGACGATGTCGTGGCCGAAGATGGCGCGCAGCATCGGATGCTCCGACAGCGCGGAGGGAAACACCGGGCCGAGCCGGGTGATCGTGCGCCCGACGAAACCAGCTCCGATCAGCGAGGACGCGCCGATGCCGAAGATCGTCAAGGCCAGGCCGGTCGCGACCTGGTTGGCCGTCAGCGACAGCGTCAGAACGGCGAAGACCATGGCTGTGGCGATACCCGCGACCACAGCCGCTACCAGCCCGAGCGCCGTGCTGCCCGTGCTGAAGGCCACCGCGAAGCCCGCGACCGCGCCGCACAGCATCATCCCCTCGACGCCGAGATTGAGCACGCCGGCCTTCTCGGTGACGAGTTCGCCGAGCGCCGCCAGCAGGATCGGCGTCGAGGCTGCGATAAGGGTCATGAAGATTGAGACGAGAATGGCGGTGGTCATGGCGCCACCTCTGTCATTCCGGGGCTTCGCGCAGCGAAGAACCCGGAACCCATGACCGGGCGAGCCTTTTGGTCCAGTGTCATTCTCGCCCTCGTGGGGAGAATCCACGTCTGGAACACCGAGCCCACCGAAGGAAGGCGTGGATGGTCGGCACAAGGCCGACCATGACGGGTTGACCGTCTCACCCGGTCGTGGGTTCCGGGTTCGCTGCTGCGCAGCGCCCCGGAATGACAGGGGTGGGCAGTCGAGAGCGCCCTCATGCCGCCCGCACCTTCCAGCCGATGCGGTACTTCACCAGCACATCCGTCGCCAGCAGCACGAACAGCAGCAGCGCCTGGAACATGCCGGTCGCCGCCTGCGGCAGCCGGACCGTGGTCTGCGCGATCTCGCCGCCGACATAGGTCGCGGCCAGCACGACGCCGCCGAAGACGATGCCGAGCGGGTTCAGCCGGCCGAGAAACGCGACGATGATCGCGGTGAAGCCGTAGCCGGTCGGGAATTGCGGCGTGAGCTGGCCGAAGGGGCCGGCAGCCTCGAACAGCCCGGCGAGACCCGCCAATCCACCGCTCGCCAGAAGCGTCGCCCAGGTCACCCTGTCGGCGCTGAAACCGCCATGGCGGGCGGCCGCCGGTGCGAGGCCGACGACCTTCACGGCGTAGCCGGCCGTGGTCTTCTCCATCAAAAGCCAGGCGACGAGCGCGATCAGCACCGCAGCGGGAATGCCGAGATGGACGAGCGAGCCCTCCATCATCGCCGGCAGCGTCTGGTCGGCGCTGAACATCTTCGTCTGCGGGAAATTGAAGCCGTCCGGATCTTTCCACGGCCCGCGCACGAGGTAATAGAGCGCCTGCACCGCGACATAGGTCAGCATCAGGCTGGTCAGGATCTCGCTGACCTGTAGCCGGACCCGCAGGAAAGCCGGGACCGCCGCCCAGGCCATGCCGCCGAGCACACCGGCCAGCGCCATGGCGGGCAGGATCCACCAGCCGGTCATCTCATGGGTCGCCAGCGCCACGCCCGTGCCGGCGATGGCGCCCATGATGTATTGTCCCTCGGCGCCGATGTTCCAGACATTCGCCCGGAAGCCGATGGCGAGGCCGAGCGCGATCATCACGAGCGGCGCGGCCTTCACGCCGAGATCGGGCCAGCGCTGCGGTTCGAGGAACGGCGTCAGGAAAATGCTCTCTACCGCGTGGAAGCCGTCATAACCCATCGCGGTGAAGACGATCATGCCGAGCAGCATCGTCAGCCCGATCGCGATCAGCGGGCTCAGCAGGAGCATCAACGTGCTGGGTTCGCGGCGGCGGCGCCATTCAAGCATGGGCGGCCTCGCCAGCACCGGCCTCGCCGTGAACGCCGCCCATCATCAGCCCGATTTCGTCGATGCCGAGGCTCGCGACATCACGCGGGGTCGAGAGCCGGCCTTCGTTGATGACGCAGAGCCGGTCGGCCAGCTCGAGCAGTTCGTCGAGGTCCTGCGAGATCACCACCACGGCCGAGCCATTGGCGGCGAGATCGACCAGCTCTTGCCGGATCGCGGCGGCGGCGCCCGCATCCACCCCCCAGGTCGGCTGGCAGACCACCAGCACGGAGGGCGTCTGCCCGATCTCCCGGCCCATGATGAATTTTTGCAGGTTTCCGCCCGAGAGCGAGCGGGCGAGCGCGCCCGTGCCGGTGGTGCGGACATCGAAGCGCTTGATCACACCGTCGGCGAAGCGTTTGACGTCGCTCATGCTGATGATGCCCAGCGGCGTCAGCGGCAGGCGGTGGCGAGCGGTCAGGATGGTATTGTCGGCGAGCGAGAAATCCGGCACGGCGGCATGGCCGTTGCGCTCTTCGGGCACGCAGGCGAGGCCGAGCGCCCTGCGTGGACCGGCCGTCATCGTCCCGATCGGCTTGCCGTCGAGCAGGATCGCGTCCGGCTTGGCCGCCGGGCGCTCGCCCGAGAGCGCCGTCAAAAGCTCCGACTGGCCGTTGCCGGCGACGCCCGCGATCCCCAGGATCTCGCCGGCCCGCGCCTCGAAGGTCACGGCTGCGAGATCGGTGCCGAAGGGCGGTTCGCCAGCGAGCGAGAGTCCGGCCACGGTGAGCCGCACCGGCCCCGCGCCGCCGCTCTCGCCATGCTCGATCTGGCGCAGTTCGGCGCCGATCATCAGTTCCGCCATGCGCTTGGTGCTCTCGGCCCTCGGATCGCAGGTCGCGACGACCTTTCCGCCGCGCAGGATCGTCGCGGCCTCGCAGAGCGCTTTGATCTCATGCAGCTTGTGCGAGATGTAGAGGATCGCGCAGCCCTCGGCGGCGATCTGGCGCAGCGTGCCGAAGAGCCTCTCGACCTCCTGCGGCGTCAGCACCGAGGTCGGCTCGTCCATGATCAGCAGCTTCGGCTTCTGCAGCAGGCAGCGCACGATCTCAATGCGCTGGCGCTCGCCGACCGACAGCGTGTGCACCTCGCGCTCGGGATCGAGCGGCAGCGAATAGGAATCCAGGATCGCCGCGACGCGGGCCTTGAGTTCGTCGCGGTCGACGGCCTCGTCCAGCCCGAGCGCGATGTTCTCGATCACGGTCATCGCGTCGAACAGCGAGAAATGCTGGAACACCATGCCGATGCCGAGCCGGCGCGCCGCCTTGGGGGAGGGGATCGAGACCGTCTCGCCGTTCCAGGCGATCGTGCCCTCATCGGCCTGCTGCACGCCGTAGATGATCTTGACCAGGGTCGACTTGCCGGCGCCATTCTCCCCGAGCAAGGCATGGATTTCGCCCGGCCGGACGCCGAGGCTGATGTCCTCGTTCGCCTTGACGCCGGGAAAGCTCTTCGAGATGCGCGACAAAGCGAGCCGCGGGCGAACCGTCTGGTCAGGCGGTTGCGTCATGGCCGGCTCGTCCCTCCACCCCGGCTTCCCCGGAAGCCCTTGATCCGCGAAGCAAACTCCGCACCAGCTCGGCAGCCGTCAAGGCCGCGATCACCTCGGGGCGCTTGTCGTCCACATCGCTGCCGCCGATCGGGCAGGTGAGGCGCTGCAATGCCTCTCGCTTGCCGCCATCGCGCAGGAAACCGGCCTCGAAGCGCGCACGCTTGGTCGCCGAGCCGATCATCCCGACATAGGCAGCGTCGCCACGCGCCAGAGCAGCCTCGGTGAGGCGATAATCCAGCGCATGGCTGTGGCTCAGGATCACGAAGGCGCAGCCCGGCGCTGCGCTCTCGACGGCGCGAACCGGGTCTGCCATGCGGGTGCAGGTGATGCCGGCCGGCAGCCCATTCAGAACGCCGTCGCGGTCGTCGATCAGCGTCGTCGCGAAGGGCAGGGCGGCCAGGGTCTGCGCGAGCGCCCGTCCAGTGTGACCGGCACCGAAAATCAGCACCGCCGGGCGGGCGTCGGTTTCGGCCTTCTCATGGGCCGCGAGCATGGCGAGATCGGCCGCCGTCGCACGCTTCAGCGACACTCGTACCCGCCCGCCGCAGCATTGCCCCATCTGCGGACCGAGTGGGATGTCGAGTTCGCGCTTCCGCTCGCCCGCAGCCAGCATCTCGCGGGCGATGTCGATGCAATGGAACTCGAGCTGCCCGCCGCCGATCGTGCCGGCGGCCTCCGTGGCCGTCACGGCCATCGTCGCGCCGGCCTCGCGCGGGGTCGAGCCGAGGGCGCGGGTGATGGCGACGAGGATGGTGCCCTCGGGGAGGTGGCGGGCGAGGAAGGGGATGAGGTTCATCGCGCGCCTTCCTTCTCCCCTCGGGGGAGAAGGTGGCCCGGCGCAGCCGGGTCGGATGAGGGAAGACCGGGTAAGCGGACGGCCGTCCTTCCCTCATCCGTCAGCGCTTCGCGCTGCCACCTTCTCCCCCCAGGGGAGAAGGAAAACGCGCTCGCTGGATGAGGTGAGACTGCCTTCATCGCTGCATCTCCGCCCGTACGCGCTCCACCGCCGCCAGCACCCGCTCGGGCGTCGCGGGCGTGTCGAGCCTCGGGCAGATCTTGTGTCCGCCAACGCTCGCCACGGCGTCCGAGAGCGCATGCAGCACGCAGATCGCCAGCATCAGCGGCGGTTCGCCGACCGCCTTGGACCGGCGGATGGTCGGCTCGCGATTGGGCGCATCCTCCAGCAGCGCGACGTTGAAGATGCGCGGCCGGTCGGAGGCGACGGGGATCTTGTAGGTCGAGGGCGCATGCGTCTTGAGCACGCCCTTCTCGTCCCAGACCAGTTCCTCGGTGGTCAGCCAGCCCATGCCCTGGATGAAGCCGCCCTCGATCTGGCCCTTGTCGATCGCCGGATTCAGCGATTGGCCGCAATCATGCAGGATGTCGACACGCTCGACCTTGTACTCGCCGGTCAGCGTGTCGATGGCGACCTCGGCTGCGGCTGCGCCATAGGCGAAGTAGTAGAACGGATGACCGCGCCCGGCCTTGCGGTCCCAATGGATCTTTGGCGTCGCGTAGAAGCCGGTGGCCGAGAGCTGGACCCGGCCCATATAGGCGGCTGCGACCAGCTCGGCGAAGCCGATCTCTTGCGCGCCGATCCGGACACGGCCCGGCAGGAAGGCGATATCGGTGGGCAGCACGTTCCATTTCGTCGCGGCGAAGGCGACGAGCCGGGACTTGATCGTCTCGCAGGCGTCGAGCGCGGCCATGCCGTTGAGATCGGAACCGGAAGAGGCGGCCGTCGCCGAGGTGTTGGGCACCTTGCCGGTGGTCGTGGCGGTGATCTTGATCTGGTCGAGGCCGATGCCGAAGGCCTGAGCCACCACCTGCGCGACCTTGATGTAGAGCCCCTGGCCCATCTCGGTACCGCCATGGTTCAGCGCGACGGTGCCGTCCGTGTAGACATGCACCAGCGCGCCGGCCTGATTGTACCAGGTTGCGGTGAAGGAGATGCCGAACTTCACCGGCGTGAGCGCAATGCCCCGCTTGACGATGGGGCTCCTGGCGTTGGCGTCGCGGATCGCCGCCTGCCGGGCGCGGTAGTCGCTAGATCGCTCCAGCGCGTCGATCACCTCGCTGGCGATGTTGTCCTCGACGCTCTGGTGATAGGGCGTCACGTCACGGCCCGGCCCCCCATAAAGGTTGCGCCTGCGCACCTCCAGAGGGTCGAGCCCCGTCGCGAACGCCACTTCCTCGATGAAGCGCTCGGCCCCGACCATGCCCTGCGGCCCGCCGAAGCCCCGGAAGGCGGTGTTGGAGACGGTGTTCGTGCGCAAGGGTTCCGAACGGGCGCGCACCGCCGGGTAGAAATAGCAATTATCCATGTGGAATAGGGCGCGGTCCGTCACCGGCCCCGACAGGTCGGCGTTCCAGCCGCAGCGCGCCGCATAGACGGCATCGACCGCATGGATGCGGCCCTCGTCGTCGAAGCCGATCTCGTAGTCGCAGACGAAATCATGGCGCTTGCCGGTGATCACCATGTCGTCGTCGCGGTCGGGCCGCAGCTTCACCGGGCGCTTCAGCTTGCGGGCGGCCAGCGCCGCGACGCAGGCGAAGAGGTTGGACTGCGTCTCCTTGCCGCCGAAGCCGCCGCCCATGCGCCGGACCTCGACGGTCACCGCATGCGAGCCGACGCCGAGAACCTGCGCGACCATGTGCTGGACTTCGCTCGGATGCTGCGTCGAGGAGAACACCTGCATGTCCTCTTCCTCGCCGGGGATCGCGAGCGCGATCTGGCTTTCCAGATAGAAATGGTCCTGTCCGCCGATCGCCATCGAGCCCTTGAGCCGGCGCGGACTGCCGGTCAGCGCGGCAGCGACATCGCCGCGTTCGAGCTTCAGCGGGTCGGTGACGAGCGTCCCGCCTGCGGCACGAGCCGACGCCACGTCGAGCAGCGGATTCGCCTCGTCATAGATCGCTTTCGCCAGCGCAGCCGCTCGCCGCGCCGCCTCGCGCGTCTCGGCGACGACGGCGAAGAGCGGCTGGCCGTGATGCAGGATCGTATCCGTCGCGAAGACCGGCTCGTCATGCCGATGAGTCGAGGAGATGTCATTGACGCCGGGGATGTCGGCGGCGATCAGCACGGACAGCACGCCCGGCGCCGCGCGCACCGCGTCGAGATCGAGCGAGATCAGCTTGCCATGGGCGATGCGGCTGAGGCCCAGATAGGCGTGCAGCAAGCCGGCAGGCGCGGCGATGTCGTCGATATAGACGGCCTCGCCCGCGACATGACGCGCGGCGGAATCGTGGATACGCGCCGTGCCGACCGGCCCGGCCGCCGTCTCGATCTCCAGTCGCTTGCGTGCGTCAGCCATGGCTCGCCTCCGCCAGCTGGCCGGCGACCCGGGTCTCGACCCATGGCTGAGTCGTCTCGATCAGGAAGCGCCGCAGCAGATTGCCGGCGACGGTAAGACGATAACCGGCCGAGGCGCGCATGTCGCTGAGCGGTGTGAAGTCGCGGGGCAGGGCGGCAATGGCGTCGGCCACCGAGGCCTCGTCCCAGGCGCGGCCGATCAGCGCGGCTTCGGCGGCGGCCGCGCGCTTCGGGATACCGGCCATGCCGCCATAGGCTAGGCTTGCCTCGGCGATCCGCCCATCGTCGCCGATCCGCAGCAGAAAGGCGCCGCAGACGGCCGAAATGTCCTCGTCGAAGCGCTTCGAGATCTTCGAGACGTGGAACAGCGCGCCCGGAGGAAGCTTGGGCACGATCACGGCTTCGACGAACTCGCCTTCGCGCCGGTCCTGCTTGCGGTAGTCGATGAAGAAGTCTTCGAGCGGGATGCGGCGTTGTTCGCCGCCACGACGAAGCACCAGCATCGCCCCCAGCGCGATCAGGGCTGGCGGCAGATCCCCGATCGGGGAGCCGTTGGCGATGTTGCCGCCGATCGTGCCGGCATTGCGGACCTGCTCGCCGCCGAAGCGGCGCATCAGTTCGTCGAGTTGGGGTGAGACGGCGGCGAGCGCCGGGCGGACCTCCGCATGCGTCGCCATCGCCCCAATGTAGAGGTGGTCGCCCCGGTCCTCGATGGAGCGCAGTTCCTCGATCTGGCCGAGATAGATCACCGAGTCGAGCCGGCGCATGCCCTTGGTCACCCAGAGCCCGACATCGGTCGCGCCGGCGACCAGCGTCGCTCCCGGGTGGGCGATGACAAGATCGGCCAGCGCCTCGACGGTCGCCGGAGCCAGGAAGCGTCCCGCCGGGCCTGTGAGAGAGAGCGTTTCCTGATCTGCGAGTTCACGCAGGCGCCCCCTGATCACATCGCTGCGGACTGCGACGCGATCGCGATTGCCCAGCCGATACATCCGCTGCGCCGCCGCGATGATCGGCTCATAGCCGGTGCAGCGGCAGAGATTGCCCGCCAGCGCATCCTCGATCCGGGAGACCGACGGCGCTTCCTCGTTCAACCAGAGCGCAAACAGCGACATCACGAAGCCCGGCGTGCAGAAGCCGCATTGCGAGCCGTGGCAATCGACCATCGCCTGCTGCACCGGATGCAGCGCCCCGTCCTCGCCCTTCAGGTGCTCGACGGTCAGCAGATGGCAGCCATCCAGCGTGGCTAAGAAGCGGATGCAGGCGTTGATCGCCTCATAGCGCAGCCGGCCGCGATCGAGCCGGCCCACGACGACGGTGCAGGCGCCGCAATCGCCTTCGGCACAGCCCTCCTTGCTGCCGGTCATGCGCTTGTCGAGCCGCAGCCAGTCGAGCACCGTCAGCGTCGGATCGCAGGATGCGATCTCGACCAGTTCGTCGCCGAGGATGAAGCGCAGGGTGTCACGCATCGGCACCTCGCATGGTGCTGCCCATCCCATTGCGGGTCATCCCGGGCGACCGAAGGGAGACCCGGGATCCATGCCTGAACCTCTCCAGGCAACGCTCCGGCATGGA
>DATDBB010000310.1:0-19721 GCA_036525085.1 Allobosea sp. | reverse complement strand
GAATTACGGCGAGCCGCATCACATGCTGGCCCGCCTCGTCGGCTTCGGGATCGATCGCGTGACCATTTCGGGCATCGCCGAACTCTCCGAAGTCGAGGTGCTGGTCGCGGCGGGGATCGATTCGAAGACCTCGCTCGCCTTCTTCGACGCCGACCAGGCGCGCAAGCGCCTGGAGGCCGCCCCGCTGATTCGCGAGGCGACCGTTCGGAAACTCTATCCCGGCGAAGTCGCCATCACCCTGGTCGAGCGCGAGCCCTTCGCGCTCTGGCAGGTCAAGGGCGAGCTCTTCGTCATCGCAGCCGACGGGACCGTGATCGACAAGATGGACGACGGACGCTTTGCCCACCTGCCGCTCGTCGTCGGCGCGGATGCCAACAACCGGGCGCGGGAATACATCGCGCTGCGGGCCGAGGCCGGCGCGATGGCGCCGCATATCCGCGCGGCGACGCTGGTTTCGGGCCGGCGCTGGACGCTCAAGCTCGACAACGGCATGGATGTGCGCCTGCCCGAAGTCGCCCCGGCTGCGGCCGTGAAGCGGCTCACCTCGTTGCAGGCGGACTACCGGATCCTCGACAAGGACCTGCTGGCGATCGATCTGCGCCAGGCCGACCGGGTCGTTATGCGGCTGACGGAGGAGGGCGCTGCCGCCCGCGCCGATCAGCTCAAGAGCAAGACCAAGAAGAAGGGAGGCGAGGCGTGAACCACGTCACCTCCCAGGGCCTGACGCCAAGGATGCGTCCGCTCTCGTCGCGCAAGAGCGCGACGCTGTCGATTCTGGACATCGGCACGAGCAAGGTCGTCTGCCTGATCGCCGAACTGAACCCGGCCGAGGCCAATGAGCGGCTGCGCGGCCGCACCCATGTCGCGCGCATCATCGGCATCGGACACCAGCGTTCCTTGGGCCTCAAGGGCGGCGCGATCATCGATCTCGAAAGCGCCGAGCGCGCGATCCGCGCGGCCGTCGACGCCGCCGAGCGGATGGCGAAGGTCGAGGTCCAGTCGGTCATCGTGAACCTCACCGGCGGACGCATCGCCTCGCAGCATTATGCCGCCAGCGTCGATCTCCGCGCCGGCTCGGTCGGCGACAGCGACGTCAAGCGCGTGCTCGCCCATGCCGCGACCCATGCGATCCGCCCCGGCAAGGCCGTGCTCCACGCGCTGCCGACCGGCTATGCGCTCGACGGCGTGCCCGGCGTGCTCGATCCGCGCGGTCTGATCGGCGGCAAGCTCTCGGTCGACATGCATGTCGTGGCGAGCGAAGCCTCGGCTGCGCGCAACGTCATGCTGGCGGTCGAGCGCTGCCATCTCGAGGTCGAGGCGGTGGTGGCGACGCCCTACGCGTCGGGCCTCTCCGTCCTGGTCGACGACGAGGCCGAGATGGGCGTCGTCGTCGTCGACATGGGCGGCGGCACCACGAGCCTCGGGGTCTTCTCCGGCGGCCATCTGATGCATGCCGACGCGATCGCTGTCGGCGGCAACCACATCACCATGGACGTGGCGCGCGGCCTCTCGACCCGGGTCTCGGCGGCCGAGCGGCTGAAGACGCTGCATGGCTCATGCATTTCGAGCGCTTCCGACGAGCGCGACATGATCTCGGTGCCGCAGGTCGACGACGACGAGCGCGACACGCCGAACCATCTCGCCAAGTCGCATCTGGTGCGGATCATCAAGCCGCGCGTCGAGGAGATCCTCGAACTGGTGCGCGACCGTCTGACCCAGGCCGGCTTCTCGGCCCAGGCCGGGCGCCGTGTCGTGCTGACGGGCGGCGCCTGCCAGCTCACCGGCCTGCCGGAAGTGGCGCGGCGCATCCTCGGCGGCCAGGTCCGCACCGGCCGCCCCCTCGGGATCAAGGGTCTGCCCGAGGCCGGCAAGGGCCCGGCCTTCTCTGCCGCTGTCGGTCTGCTGGTCTACCCGCAGGTGGCGCATGTCGAGCATTTCGAACCCCGCGCAGGGGCAACGTATTTCGCCACGGGAACCGACGGGTATTTCTCCCGCGTCGGCCGGTGGCTGAAGGAAAGTTTCTAGTGAGTACCGGCCTTCGGGCCACGGCGTCGAATGTAACAATCGGGACGGCTCCCGCCAGGCGCCGGACAAAGGATCAAAAGAGGCAACCATGGCGATGAATCTGCAAGCCCCGGACATCCGGGAACTCAAGCCCCGGATCACGGTGTTCGGTGTCGGTGGCGCCGGTGGCAACGCGGTCAACAACATGATCGAGGCCGGTCTCGACGGCGTCGATTTCGTGGTTGCCAACACGGACGCCCAGGCGCTGGCGCTTAGCCGCGCCTCGCGCATCATCCAGATGGGCCTGCAGGTTACCGAGGGTCTCGGCGCCGGCTCGCAGCCGGAAGTCGGGCGCGCGGCGGCCGAAGAGGTGATCGACGAGATCCGCGATCATCTGGCGGGCGCGCACATGGTCTTCATCACCGCCGGGATGGGCGGCGGCACCGGCACGGGCGCGGCTCCGGCCATCGCCCGCGTCGCCCGCGACATGGGCATCCTGACCGTCGGCGTCGTGACCAAGCCGTTCCAGTTCGAGGGCCATCGCCGCATGCGCATGGCGGAGGCCGGCATCGGCGAACTGAACGAGGCTGTCGACACGCTGATCGTCATCCCGAACCAGAACCTCTTCCGCGTCGCCAACGAGACGACCGGCTTCGCCGACGCCTTCGGCATGGCCGACCAGGTGCTCTATTCGGGCGTCGCCTGCATCACCGACCTGATGGTCCGTCCCGGCCTGATCAACCTCGACTTCGCCGACGTGCGCGCCGTGATGCGCGGCATGGGCAAGGCGATGATGGGCACCGGCGAGGCGCAGGGCGAGAAGCGTGCGCTGACCGCGGCCCAGGCCGCGATCAACAACCCGCTGCTCGACGACGTCTCGATGAAGGGCGCGCGCGGCCTGCTGATCTCGATCACCGGCGGTCGTGACATGAAGCTCTACGAGGTCGACGAGGCCGCCACCCGCATCCGCGAGGAGGTCGATTCCGAAGCCAACATCATCGTCGGCGCAACCTTCGACGAATCGCTCGAAGGCGTCGTTCGCGTCTCGGTGGTGGCGACCGGCATCGACAAGCCGGTCACGACCCAGGCCGAGATGGACGAGACCGAGGCCCGCATCGCCCAGGTCGCCGAGCGCCTGAAGGCGGAGGCGCGCCTGCGCACGGCGGCCCCCGCCCGCCAGGCTGCGCCTGTTCCCGCGCCCGCGCCCGCCCCGGTCGAGCAGCCGATGGAACTGCGGATGCCGGTCTCGATCGACACCCATGGCCGCGCCAGCCTGTCCGAGGACATCCGCATCGAGCCGGCCCAGCCGCGCCCGGTGATGACCGCAGCGCCCGAGCCGGTGATGATGCAGCCCGAGCCCGCGCCGATGCTGGAGGAGAGCTTCATCCCGCCGATGCCGGAGCGGTCTGTCGTGCGCCCGACGCGCATGCCGCGGATCGAGGACCTGCCGATGCCGGCGCAGAACCAGATCGCGGCGAATCGCAGCGTGCAGCCGGGCCCTGCGGCACCGAGCCCCGCCGACCAGAAGCGGATGTCGCTGATGCAGCGCCTGGCCTCCGTGGGCTTCGGCCGCAAGGACGAGGAGATGCAGGAGCCCCAGCCGGCGCCGGTTCGCCAGGCTCCTCCGGCCCCCGCAATGCCGCAGGCGCCGAGCGCGGCTCACGCCGAATATATGCGTCGCCCGGCTGCGCCTGCCGCCCGTCCGCCGCAGGGTCAGCTCGACCAGCTCGGCCGCGCCGCTCCGAATCGCACCAGCGAGGAAGACCACCTCGAAATCCCGGCGTTCCTGCGCCGGCAGGCGAACTGAGGCGGGGAAGCCGCCGTCACGGGCTTGTAACAATCCCCGGCGCAGCTACCCGCGCCGGGGCTTTTCCGTTTGTGAAAGTCGAACGATTCCAATCTGATGTGAGAGATCGAGCCGGCGCGCCCGTGCTGTAACAGAGCGTAAGAAAGCGTGATTTTGTGAGCATGCCTCCAAAGCTTATGTTGCAGATGCACCACGGGATACCGGAGTCGGGCCAAACCCATCTCCACGCTTCAGAGGTATCGCCGACGTTCCGCCCTTTACTTGTGTGAGCACATGAAACGGCGCCGTTCGCGATCAGGATTGGATACCGGAATGAGCTTCGATCGGCAGACGACACTGCGCGCCCCCGTGACCCTGACCGGGATCGGTGTCCACTCCGGGGCTCCCGCGACGATCTGCCTGAAGCCCTCCAGCGCCAATTCCGGCATTGTCTTCCTCCGCAAGGGGCTCGAGGACGGTCCGGCCCAGCTCATCCACGCCAAGCATACCAAGGTCAGCGCGACCGAGCTGTGCACCGTGATCGGTGACCGCGCCTCGGCTTCCGTCGCCACCATCGAGCATCTGATGTCGGCCTGCGCCGGCCTCGGCCTCGACAATGCGCTCGTCGAGATCGACGGCCCCGAAATGCCCATCATGGACGGCAGCGCCGCCGAATTCGTCTCCGCGATCGAGGCGACCGGCGTCGTCGCCCTGTCGGCCGCGCGTCGCTACATCAAGATCCTGCAGCCGGTGCGTGTCGAGAACGGCCGCGCCTTCGCCGAGCTGGTCCCCTCCGAGGCCGGCTTCCGCCTCGATGTCGAGATCGATTTCGACACGACGGTGATCGGCCGCCAGCGCAAGGTCTTCGACCTCGAGCCTTCGGCCTATGCCCAGGAAATTTCGCGCGCCCGCACCTTCGGCTTCATGCGCGATGTCGAGCAGCTCTGGAAGGCCGGCTTCGCACTCGGCGCCTCGCTCGACAACACCGTGGCGATCGGCGACGACAAGGTGATCAATCCCGAGGGTCTGCGCTACGGCGACGAGTTCGTCCGTCACAAGGTTCTCGATGCGATTGGCGACCTGGCGCTGGCCGGCTACCCTATCATCGGCGAATTCCGCTCCTATTGCGGTGGGCACCGCATGAACGTGCGTATCCTGGAAGCGCTTTTCGCCGACCGCGCCAATTATGCGATCGTCGAGGCTGAGCCGGTCTATGCCGCTCCGCGCGCCGTCCAGATGGCTGCGGCTGCTCCGGCCGCCTTCGCGCCGGATATTCACTGATTTGGGCTTGCACTGAGCGAATTGGCGCTGAGCGGGATTTCGCACCACGCTCCGGCACGTCATTCCCTGCAGCTCCCGCCTTCCTATTGCCGGGTTTCTGTCGAATAGACGCCGCTACCGCCGTGTGCTTGCGCTTTCGGCAGTGGCGCGGCTATGGCGTCTGAGTTAAGGCATGCATCCCGTCGATCGGGGCGAATGACAAGAGGACGGACGACGTGAGCGTCATGCGGCTGAACAATCCGACATCCAAGCGCACCGAATCGATGTGGAAGGGCACTGCCCTGGCCCTCGGGACGGCCTTGCTGCTCGGCGGCTGCGACACCGTTTCGGCGCTGAACCCCTTCGACCGGCCCGAGGTCTACAAGCCCGAGGTCAAGGAGGTCGTGCCGGCCGACAAGCTGTACAATGAAGGCCTTGCCCGCCTGCAGAACGGCGACAGCGAAGGTGCGGCCAAGAAGTTCGACCAGATCGACAAGGAAGCGCCGTTCTCGCCCTTTGCCAAGAAGGGTCTGATCCTCGCTGCCTACACCAACTACCAGGCGTCGAAGTGGGAGGAGACGATCACCGCCTCCAAGCGCTTCATCGCGCAGAATCCGGCCAGCCCCGACGCTGCCTATGCGCAGTATCTGATGGCGATGTCGTATTTCAACCAGATCCCTGACGCGACCCGCGACCAGGAGCGGACCCAGCTCGCCATCACCGCCTTCGAGCAGTTGATCGCGAATTATCCCAAGTCGGAATATGTCATCGACGCCAAGGAGAAGCTCCTGGTGGCGCGCGACCAGCTCGCCGGCAAGGAGATGAATGTCGGGCGCTTCTATCTCGAGAAGCGCAACTACACCGGCGCGGTGAACCGTTTCCGTGACGTCATCATCAAGTACCAGACCACCCGCCATGTCGAGGAGGCGCTGATGCGCCTGACCGAGGCCTATATGGCGCTGGGCATCACCAACGAGGCGCAGACGGCAGCGGCCGTGCTCGGGCACAACTTCCCTGACAGCCCCTGGTACAAGGACGCCTATGCCCTGCTGCAGAGCGGCGGCCTGGAGCCGCGCGAGGATCGCGGTTCCTATATCAGCCGCGCCTTCCAGGGCTTCTCGCGCGTCGTTACCGGAATCGTCGGGTTCGGCGGCCGCATTTAAGTTGTTCTTCATGAGGGTCGCTCGCGCATGCCCTGCTTCCTGAGCTTGCGCTGAACCCATGCTGGTCCAACTCTCGATACGCGACATCGTCCTGATCGACCGTCTCGATCTGACGTTCCGCGACGGCCTGAGCGTGCTCACCGGCGAGACCGGCGCCGGCAAGTCGATCCTGCTCGACGGCTTCGCGTTGGCGCTCGGGGGACGTGGCGATGGCGGGCTCGTGCGCCATGGCGAGGCGCAGGGGCAGGTCAGCGCCGTCTTCGATCTGCCCGGTGCGCATCTGGCGCGCAAGCTCGCCCAGGCGCAGGAAATCGACACCGATGGCGACCTGATCCTGCGGCGCGTGCAATATGCCGACGGGCGGACGCGCGCCTTCGTCAACGACCAGCCGGTCAGCGTCCAGATCCTGCGCATGATCGGGGCTGCAATCGTCGAGATCCATGGTCAGCATGACGACCGGGCGCTGACCGACCCGGCCCAGCACCGCATGATCCTCGACGGCTTCGGCGAGCTGGAGGATCATGCCGAGGCCGTCGCGGAGGCGAGCGAGGCGCTGAAGCGCGCGCGCCAGGCCCTGCAGACGCAGCGCATCCGGGTGGAGGCGGCGCGCAAGGAGGCCGATTTCCTGCGCCATGCCGTGGCCGAACTCGGCAAGCTGGCGCCGCAGGCCGGCGAGGAGGACGCGCTCGCTGCTGCGCGCCAGGGCATGATGCAGGCGGAGAAGGTCGCGCGCGACCTGATCGACGCTTACGAGGCCGTGGGGGGGCAGGGCTCGCCGATCGCGGCGCTCTCGGCCGTGCTGCGCCGGCTCGAACGCCGGGCCGGGCAGGCGCCGGAACTGATCGATCCGTCGCTGGCGGCGCTCAACACCGCGATCGTCGCGCTGGAGGAAGCCGGCGAGACGCTGTCTGCCGGCATGCGCGCGGCCGAATACGACCCGCGCGAGCAGGAGCGCGTCGAGGAGCGGCTGTTCGCACTGCGCGGTGCCGCCCGGAAATACGATGTGCCCGTCGACGGGCTGACCGTGCTGGCGCAGAGCATGGCGGATGATCTGGCGGCTCTGGACGAGAGCGAGACGTCTCTGGGGCGGCTCGAGGATGAGTTGAAGCAGGCGGAGAGCGCCTTCGTCGCGCTTGCGGACCGGCTTTCCAAGGCGCGCCATCAGGCCGCCGCGAAGCTCGACGGCGCGGTCAAGACGGAGTTGCCGCCGCTGAAGCTGGAGCGGGCGCGCTTCATCACCAAGATCGACAGCGATCAGAGCGCGCGCGGGCCGGAAGGGTTCGACCGCGTCGAGTTCTGGGTCGAGACCAATCCGGGCACGCGGCCGGGGCCGATGATGAAAGTTGCGTCCGGCGGCGAGCTTTCGCGCTTCATGCTGGCGCTGAAGGTCGTGCTGGCCGAGCGCGGTTCGGCGCCGACATTGGTCTTCGACGAGATCGACACGGGCGTCGGCGGTGCGGTGGCAGACGCCATCGGCGAGCGGCTGGCGCGGCTCGCCGGCAAGGTCCAGGTGATTTCCGTAACGCACGCGCCGCAGGTTGCGGCGAAGGCGGCGCAGCATTTCCTCATCGCGAAATCGGCGCTCGAGGGCGATGCCGCCTCGCGCACGGTGACGCGTGTGACGGGGCTCGCCGATCAGGCCCGGCGCGAGGAGATCGCCCGCATGTTGGCCGGTGCCTCTATCACCGAGGAGGCGAGGGCGGCCGCCGGCCGCCTGCTGGAGGCGGCAGGGGTCAGAGGGTGATCCCTCCAGCCTCCGCCAATTCGTAGCCGCTTCCGCACTTGCCGACAGTCGCGAAGCCCTCGATATGCCCGCCGGATACGATCCAGCCTGCGCGATGGGCGCGGTCGAGGATGACGCGGCGCGTATGTGCCGCCATCGCGCCGTCGAGATCATAGACGATGCCGATTTCGGGATCGGTGGCCTGAAGCGTCGAGAGGTGCAGGGCGTCGCCCCAGAGCAGCAGGCTGCGCGCCTCGCCTTCGATCAGGTAGCCGCCATGGCCATAGGTGTGGCCGGGCAGGGCCATCAGTTCGATGCCCGGCAGCACCGGCCCCGGCTCGGTCGGGCGCATCCGCCCCGCATAGAGCTGCTTCAGGGTCGCGGCGATGCCGAAGCCGCCTTGCCGGTTTTGCGGCGTCACGGCGCGCTTCGCCTCATCGCCGAAAAAGCCGAGATCGGCGGCGGGAACGATGATCTCGGCTTCCGGGAAAAAGGCCTTGTCGCCATCGACGAGGCCGAGTGCGTGATCGCCGTGAAGATGCGTGATGAGGACGCGCCGGATTTGGCCGGGCTCGACACCATGGCGCTGCAAGGCCGCGCGCGCATGGCCGTAGGCGGCGCCCCAGGCGGTGCCGGTGCCGGCATCGACGAGCGTGACCCCGTCGGGGCCCTGGAGCAGGAAGGCCTTGACTGGGATGCGGATTGTCGGGAGGCCCCACTGGGCGATCGCGTCCTGGCGTGCTGCCTCGCCGGCCGTGTGCGTCAGAACCTCGGAAGGCGCTTCATAGAAGCCATCATGGAGGATCGAGACGTCATAGTGGCCGAAGCGGCGTGGCGGCTGGTGCATGCTGTTCCTCCCGGATCGGCGTCCGCCGGGATCAGAGCGCTTGCCGCCCATGCCTGGCAATGCCGCCCAAGCGCAGGTGCCATGCAGGTCAGCGCTGCGGGATGAACTGGGCGTCGCTGATGGTGAAGGCGCCGCGTGCCTGCGCCACCGTGAACTCGAGCGCGCCGCGGCATCCGGCCGGCGCTGCGGTCGCGCCGGCTCGGGCGCAGTTGCGTTCGAGATAGGTGATGGTGTCGAGTGGCATGCCGTCGTCGTCGAGACGGACGCCGCCGCTGGAATCGCTGGCGAGACCGCCGCGGGACATCGCGAAGCCGGAGACCGTGACGTTCTCGACGCGGACGAACAGCCCGGCTAGCTCGGCGCGGCGCTGCTTCACTTCGGCCAGCGTCATCATATGCGCGCCGTCCTGGGCCTGCGCCATTCCGCCCACCGCCATCAACACCGCAACAATCGCCAACCGCATCCGCATCGCTCTCCTGCCAAGGGGCGGCGAAATCGCGCGACAGGGCTGAGTCGTCAAGGGTGCAAAAGCTGATCAAACCCGCGCCGTCATTCCGGGCGAGCGCAGCGACGACCCGGAATCCATGCCGGAACGCATGCCGGAGAGGTTCAGGCATGGATTCCGGATCAGCGCCGCTTCGCGGCTTGTCCAGAGTGACTGCCCGGTTGAGCGTTCCTGGCAGGGAGTTGTTTGCCCGAGTCTGCCGCCACGGTTTCTTTCCGTCGCCATTTGCGCTATGAGCCCCGCAATCGATGGCTGCGCCCTGCGCCCGTCGCCGACATCCTGCGCCGTCATTCCGATTCCGCGCCGTAACCCTAGGCCCTCTGTCTCATGTCCTTTCTGACTTCGAGCCCGCCGCTCGCGCGCGCGCTCGCCGAACGCAATTACTCCGATCCGACGCCGGTGCAGAACGCCGTGCTGGAGGATGCCGCCGCCGGGCGCGACCTCCTGGTCTCGTCGCAGACCGGCTCCGGCAAGACGGTCGCCTATGGGCTCGCCATCGGCTCGACCCTGCTCGGCGAGGCCGAGGCCTTCGGCCGCGCCGGACAGCCGCTCGCCCTGATCATTGCCCCCACGCGCGAACTGGCGCTCCAGGTCCAGCGCGAACTCGCCTGGCTCTACAAGCACGCCAATGCCCGCGTCATCGCCTGCGTCGGCGGCATGGACCCCCGCCGCGAGGCCGCCCTGCTCGACGAGGGCGCCCATATCGTCGTCGGCACGCCCGGCCGTCTGCGCGACCATATCGAGCGCCACCGCCTCGACGTCTCGGCGCTCAAGGCGGTCGTCCTCGACGAGACCGACGAAATGCTCGATCTCGGTTTCCGCGACGATCTCGAATTCATCCTGAAGACCACGCCGGAAGGCCGGCGCAGCCTGCTGTTCTCGGCGACGCTGCCCAAGGCGATCATCCAGCTCGCCAAGAGCTACCAGAACGATGCGCTGCGCATCGAGGTCGCCGGCACGCCCGGAGGCCATGCCGATATCGAGTACCGCGCCATCCGGGTCTATCCGAAGGAAGCGGAGCTTGCCGTCGTCAACCTGCTGCGCTTCCACGATGCCGCCTGCTCGCTGGTGTTCTGCAACACCCGCAACGCGGTGCGCCATCTCGAGGCGATCCTGCTTGAGCGCGGCTTCTCGGCCGTGGCGCTGTCGGGCGAACTCAGCCAAAGCGAGCGCAACTCGGCGCTGCAGGCGCTGCGCGACGGCCGGGCCAAGGTCTGCGTCGCGACCGATGTCGCGGCGCGCGGCATCGACCTGCCCGGCCTGACACTCGTCATCCATGCAGAGCTTCCGAACGATCCGGAGGTGATGCAGCATCGCTCGGGCCGCACCGGCCGCGCCGGCAACAAGGGCACCAGCGTTCTGCTTGTGCCGCCGTCGCGTCGCCGCAAGGCGGAGATGCTGCTGGCCGAAGCCAAGGTCGAGGCCATCTGGGCCGGGCCGCCGACGCAGGACGAGATCCGTGCGCTCGACAAGGAACGCCTGCTCAACGACCCGATCCTGACCGGCGAGCCCGGCGAGGTCGATGCCGCGATGGTCGAGGCCCTGCTGGCCGGCCGCTCGGCCAACGAGATCGCGGCGGCGCTGGTGCGCGTCTACCGCTCGCGACTGCCGGCGGCCGAGGAGGTCGGAGATCCGAATTTCGCACGGGACAGCCGCCCGGCCCGGGCACGCGAGGATTACGCCCCGCGCGAGGGCGCGCCTCGCTTCGGCGAGAACCGCGAGGGCAGCCCGCGTTCGGACGGCCCGCGGAAGGCCGGCCCGCGTGGCGATACGGTCTGGTTCCGCCTGAGTGTCGGCCGCAAGGATGGCGCCGATCCGCGCCAGCTCCTGCCGATGCTGTGCCGTCGCGGCAAGATCACGCGCGACGAGGTTGGCGCGATCCGCATCTTCGACAAGGAGACCAAGGTCGAGATCGATGCCGATGTCGCCGAGCGCTTCTACGAACTGGCCAAGGCGGTCGACCGCGACAAGATCGTGATCGAGCCGGTGACCGGCGAGGATGAGCGCCGTCCAGCCAAGCCCTTCGCCGAGAAGGCGAGCCATGCGCCAGCCCCCTATGCGAAGCCGGAGCGTGCGCCGCGCACTGAGCGCGACGCAGGCGAGCAGCGCGATGCCCGCCCGCCGGCCCGGGCCTATGAGAAAAAGCCGTACGAGAAGAAGCCCTACGAGCGGAAACCGTACGAGGGCGGCGAGAAGAAGCCCTATGAGGGCAAGAAGAAGGCCTATGAGGGCAAGTCCAAGCCCTTCGGCGCGGCCAAGCCTTACGATGCCAAGCCCTACGATCCAGTGAGCCGCGACCGCGATGCGCTTTCCGACCCGAACGTCTCGTTCCGCTCGGGGCCGAAGCCTCATGCCGACAAGCCGTACGGGGAAAAGAAGCCCTATGCGGGCGGGCCTAAGCCTTTCGGTGCGGGTAAGTCCGGAGGAGGCAAACCCTTCGCGGGCAAGCCTTTTGCCGGAAAGCCGGCGTCTCGCGACGGTGACACACGTCCTGCGGCCAAACCGTTCAAGGGCAAGAAGCCGCGCCGCGACGATCGCGGCTGATTGTCAGGCATGGCGTTTGCTGGAACGTAGCGTTTTCCAGAACGGCGTCTTGGATCGCCGCCGCGCCCGTCCTTCCTCAGCGTAGGCCGAGGAAGGACGGGATGGCGAGCGCGACGACGACAAGGGTCCCCGCTATCTGGGCGGGCCTGTCGGTCCGCTCGCAATGGAGCGGCGCCGAGACGCCGCTGATGCCAGATGAACCGCGCTTGCCGGCGAATGTTCCCCGGCGCTGCTCCATGCGGGGAGGCGGACGGGGCTCAGCCGTCGACGACCTTGCGGTAGAGATGCCAGGTCGCATGGCCCAGCACCGGCATGACGACGACCAGTCCGACCAGCATCGGCAGGCAGCCCAGCACCAGCAGGCCGGTCACCATCAGGCCCCAGATCATCATCACGCGCGGGTTCTTCTCGACCGCCGCGACCGAGGTCCGCACGGCCGTCGCAACGTCGACCCGGCGGTCGATGATCAGCGGGAAGGATACGACCGAGATCGAGAAGGCCAGGATCGCGAAGAGCAGGCCGACGGAATTACCGACGACGATCATGATCCAGCCGTTGAAGGTGGTGAAGACGGCGCGCAGGAAATCGGTGGTCGAAACGTCGGCCGGGAGACCGAGCAGGCCGCGATAGATGAACCAGGCGCAGAACAGCCAGGCCATGAACAGCCCCGTCAACATCGCGCCCAGCAGCACGATCTGGCGGATCGCCGGCGAGCGCACCAGCGCGAAGGCGTGCTCCCAACCCGAATCGAGGCCCCGCTCCCGCCGGCGGCTGATCTCGTAAAGGCCGATGGCGGCGAAGGGTCCGAGCAGCGCAAAGCCGCCCAGCAACGGGAAGAGCAGCGGGAAAATGTTGAAGCTGACGGTGAGATGCGCCAGCAGCACGCCGCAGATCGGATAGATCAGCGCCACGAAGGCGAGATGGCTTGGCTGCGCCTTGAAATCCTCCCAGCCGAGCCGCAGCGCGTCGAGCAGGTCCGCGGTGGTGATGGTGAGGATGCGCGGCAGCGTCGGGGCCGCGCTTCGTGGGGCGTCGTCGAAGTGCCTGTCGAGGTTGGCCATGGCGTTTCTCCCGGTTGCGGCCCGGTTCGCCTTGGCCTTGATCCTTGGGGCAACGGCCGATAGGCGTCGAGCTTCCAATTCACAGCCCGGGCACTATACGCGAGAATGCGGCTTTTGTCGCAGGGGCTGCAGAAAAGAGTGCGCGCCCCGTCTTGCCCGGCAATCTGCTGACCTTCCCCGACACTGGCCTGTCGCTTATGACAGGGCCATGAGCGACACCGAGCCGAACCCGATAGCCGAACTGACCGCCCGCCAGGCGAGGGTGGAGCACAAGCGGCTCGCCGCCGCGGTCGAGGCCGCCGACATCGCCTATCACCAGAATGATGCGCCGACGATGGACGACGCCGCCTATGACGCCTTGCGGCGCCGGCTGGTCGCGCTCGAGGACGCGTTCCCGGAGCTGAAATCCGCGGGTTCGGTCAGCGGCAAGATCGGCGCGCGGCCGGCCGGAAAATTCGCCAAGATCCGTCATCGCGTGCCGATGCTGTCGCTCGACAACGCCTTCTCCGACGAGGCGGTGGCGGAGTTCGTACAGCGCGTGCATCGCTTCCTCGGCCGCAAGGACGAGGATCCCATCGCCTTCACCGCCGAGCCCAAGATCGACGGGCTGTCGCTGTCCCTGCGTTACGAGAACGGCGCGCTCGTCCATGCCGCGACACGCGGCGATGGCGAGGAGGGCGAGGACGTCACCGTCAATGCCCGCACCATCACCGAGATTCCGCAGACGCTCGCCGGCCCCGATGTGCCCGAGGTCGCCGAGGTGCGCGGAGAGGTCTATCTCGGACACGCCGATTTCGCCGGGATCAACGAGCGCCAGCGCGAGAAGGGGCTTCCCGAATTCGCCAATCCGCGTAATGCGGCCGCCGGTTCCTTGCGCCAGCTCGACGCCTCGATCACCGCCTCGCGGCCCTTGCGCTTCTTCGCCTATGCCTGGGGCGAGATGCCGGTGCTGCCGGCGCAGACCCAGTTCGGCGTGGTCGAGGCCTTTGGGCGCTGGGGCTTCCGCACCAATCCGCTGATGGCGCGCTGCGAAACCACCGCGGAGCTGCTGGAACGCTACCGGATGATCGAGAGCCGGCGCGCCGAACTCGGCTACGACATCGACGGCGTCGTGTACAAGGTCGACGATCTCGCGCTGCAGGCCAGGCTCGGCTTCGTCTCGCGTGCGCCGCGCTGGGCGATCGCGCACAAGTTCCCGGCGGAGCTTGCGACCACCGTGCTGGAGGCGATCGAGATCCAGGTCGGGCGGACGGGCGCGCTGTCGCCCGTGGCGCGCTTAAGGCCTGTGACGGTCGGCGGCGTCGTCGTCACCAATGCGACGCTGCACAACGAGGATTACATCCGCGGCTTCGATTCCAGGGGCGAGCGCATCCGCGACGGCGAGCCGCCCGACATCCGCGTCGGCGACACGGTCACGGTCAAGCGCGCCGGCGACGTGATCCCGCGCGTCGCGGCGGTCGATCTGACCAAGCGGCCGGCGGATGCGAAGCCTTATGCCTTCCCGACGCTGTGCCCGGCCTGCGGCAGCCATGCGACGCGCGAGATGAACCCGCGCTCGGGCAAGGAGGATGCGGTGCGCCGCTGCACCGGCGGCCTGATCTGCCCGGCGCAATCGGTGGAGCGGCTGAAGCATTTCGTCTCGCGCGATGCGCTGGACATCGACGGGCTCGGCGACAAGCAGATCGAGTTCTTCCATGCCGATCCCGATCTGCCGGTGAAGGAGCCGGCCGACATCTTCACCTTGGCCGAGCGCGACCAAGCCAACTTCAAGAAGCTCAAGGACAAGGAAGGCTTCGGCACGCAGAGCGTCGCGAAGCTGTTCGCGGCGATCGAGGACAGGCGGGCGCCGCCGCTCAACCGCTTCATCTTCGGGCTCGGCATCCGCCATATCGGCGAGACCAATGCCCGGCTGCTGGCGCGCCATTACGGTTCCTTCGAGGCGTTGCGTGCCGCCGGCGTCGCGGCCGCCGATGCAACCTCGCCGGAGCGGCAGGAACTCGACGCGATCGACGGTGTCGGGCCGACCGTGGTCGAGGCGCTGACCGAATTCTTCGGCGAGCCGCATAATCAGGAGCTTCTCGACCGGCTGCTGGCCCAGGTGACGCCGCAGCCGCTGGAGGCGGTCGCGTCCGTAAGTCCCGTCGCCGGAAAGATCGTCGTCTTCACCGGTGCGCTGGAGCGGATGACGCGGGACGAGGCCAAGGCGATGGCCGAGCGGCTTGGAGCCAAGGTCGCTGGCTCGGTCTCGTCCAAGACCGACCTGCTGGTGGCGGGGCCGGGCGCCGGCTCGAAGCTGAAAGATGCCCAGAAGCACGGCGTCGAGGTGATCGACGAGGCCGGCTGGTTCGAGCGGGTCGGGGGGTGAAGCTGATCGGACGCGTGATCGTCCTCATCACTTTTCTTCAAGACGGCCAGGCCGCAATCCGGTCTAACCTCTCGTCATGGACAGCGTCAGCCAGAGCGAGACATTGGGAATCCGGCCGCTGCAGGCGGGCGAGCGGGCGGAGCTTTTCCTCGCGCGCCATTTCGACAGCCTGGAATGCCTGAGCGCGACCTTCGCTACCCATGCCTATGCGCCCCATGCCCATGACACCTATGTCGTGGGCACCATCGAGACCGGCTGCGAGGCCTGGACCGTGCGCGGCGAACGGCATTACGGCGGTGCCGGCGACCTGACCTTCATCAATCCGCTCGAGGTTCACGATGGCGAGCCGATCGGCGAGGGCTACAGCTACCGCATGACCTATCCGGCGGTCGCGCTGATGCAGGAGATCGCGTCCTCGCTGGCGGGTTGGCGAGGCGGTGAGACGCCATTCTTCCCCAAGGCCTGCGTGCACGACCCCGAAGGTGCAGCGCTCTTGTCGCGGGCACACCGCGCCATGGAAGCCGGCCGGGATGGGGCGGGGAGGGAGGCCTTCGGCGGCGAGGAACTCCTCCTGCGCGCCTATGCTCATTGCCTGATGCAGCATGCGGGACTTGCCGCCAGCGCGATCGGGCGCGAGGGCGGCCCTGTCGCCCGGGCACGTGAGCTGATGGAGGCGCGCCATGACGAGGATCTCTCGCTCGCAGAGATCGCGGGCCGCGTCGGCCTGCCGCGACACCACCTGATCCGCGCCTTCCGGCATGAGACCGGGCTGACGCCCCATGCCTTCCTGATCGATATCCGGGTGCGGCGAGCGCGGGACAGGCTGCGTCTCGGCGAGGCGCCGGGCGATGTCGCTGCCGCCACCGGATTCTGCGACCAGGCGCATCTGACGCGGGCGTTCAAGGCAAGGCTCGGCGTGACGCCGGGCGCCTTCCGCGCCGCCCATCTTTCCTGAGGGCTCTTGTGTGATGTCCACCGTTTGGGAAGATGCCCGGCGTGGTCTGGGCGATATCTGGCCGGCGATGCTGGCGGCGGTGCCGATCGGCCTGCTGTTCGGCGCGCTCGCCGCGGGCAAGGGGCTGTCGCCGCTCGAGGTGACGGTGATGGGCGCGCTGGTCTTCGCCGGCGGGGCCCAGTTTGCCGCCGTGGAGCTCTGGACGACGCCGGCGCCGATCGGCGCGCTCGTTTTCTCGACACTGCTGATCAATGCGCGGCACATCCTGATGAGCGCGTCGCTGGTGCCGAAGCTGCAGGGCTTCTCGCCCTGGCAGACATTTCTCGGCCTCTACTACATGGCGGACGAGAATTGGGCGCTGGCCGAGAAGCGGGCGCGAACGCACAGGCTGACGCCGGCCTACTGGTTCGGGATGCTGATCCCCTTCGTGGCCTGCTGGATCACGACCTCGACCTTGGGCGCCATCGTCGGCGCCGCGCTCGGCGACCCCAGCCGTTTCGGGGCTGATTTCGCCTTCACCGCCCTGTTCATCGCGCTCGTCGCGGCGTTCTGGAAGGGGCGCGTGACCTTCTGGACCGTGGCCGCGGCGGGCCTGGCCTCGGCGCTCACTTATCGCTTCGTAGGCCCGCCCTGGCATGTGCTGGCGGGAGCGCTATGCGGGCTCGCCGCGGCCTGGATCGCGGCAGATGACAGTGACGCTTCCGTCCCGGAGCCTGCCAGGTCGTGAACCTCGCACCATGAAGATTGCGCCATGACGCTGGACCCGCAGAATCTGCTCGCCATCCTCGGCATGGCGATCGCGACCTATGCGACCCGCATCGCGGGCCTGGCGCTGGCGGGACGGCTCGATCTGTCGCCGCGCGCGCAGGCGGCTTTCTACGCGATCCCGCCCGCCGTGCTGGTCGCGGTCATCGCGCCGAGCGCGCTTGCGACCGGCTGGGCCGAGACCGCCGCGGCCGCCGTTGCAGCGATTGCCGCGACGCGGCTGCCGCTGCTCGGCGTGGTGGCGGTCGGCGTTGCGGCGGTCGTAGGCTTCAGGGCGATGATGTGAAGCGCGCCTGGGCCGCGCCCTACGTCAGATCATCCCGCAGAGCCAGCACCACAGGCCCGCTGCGGCAAAGGCGAAGGCGGCAAGGAACATATGGGCGTCGCGTGGCAGGTCTCGCATCCGAAATCTCCTGTTCGGGAGCCGGTGCATAATCCCTGCCATGTGACAGATGCGCGACGGGTTCTCGAAGTCGATTCAGGCATTCTGAGGATGCATGGCGCGACGGTCCCCGACCGGCTGAGTCAGAGAGGCTTCAGAGCGGCAGGCAGGTCTGCTCCAGCCAGGTCTTCGCCTCGCCCTCGACCAGCGGCGCGAGATTGCTCCAGACCTGGGCGTGATAGGCGTTGATCCAGGCGATCTCGCCGTCGTCAAGCAGTTTCAGCTCGATCAGCGCGCGCTCATAGGGGCACCAGGTGATGGTCTCGAAGCCGTATATGGTGCGGTCGCCGCCCGGGATGGCGCGTTCCTCGACCACGATCAGGTTCTCGATGCGGATGCCGTATTCACCCTGCTTGTAGAAGCCCGGCTCGTTGGAGAGGATCATGCCGGGTTCCAGCGGCGTGGTGCCGAGCTTGGAGATGCGCTGCGGCCCCTCATGCACGGAGAGATAGCTGCCGACGCCGTGGCCGGTGCCGTGGTCGAAATCGAGCCCGGCCTGCCAGAGCGGCAGCCGCGCCAGCGCATCGAGCTGCGCGCCCGAGGTGCCCTTGACGAAGACGGCGCGCGAGATCGCGACATGGCCCTTGAGGACGCGGGTGTAGCGGTCGCGCATCTCGTCGCTGGGAGCGCCGATGGCCATGGTGCGGGTGATGTCGGTGGTGCCGTCCTCATACTGGCCGCCGGAATCAACCAGCAGGATGCCGGGCTCGACCCTGCGGTTGCTGGCCTCGGTGACGCGGTAGTGCGGCAGGGCGGCATTGGGACCGGCGCCGGCGATGGTGGTGAAGGAGACGTCCTTCAGCAGGCCGGTCTTGGCCCGCTCGGCCTCGAGCGCGGCGACCGTATCGATCTCGGTGAGCTGCCCGCCCGGGGCCTCGCGCGCAAGCCAGGTCAGGAAGCGTACCATGGCTGCGCCGTCGCGCAGATGGGCGGCGCGCGTGCCGGCGAGCTCCGCCGCGTTCTTGCGGGCCTTCATCAACGCGATCGGGTCGGCGCCTGCGTCGGGCGTGCCGCCGGCCTCTCGGATCAAGGTCGCAAGGGCTGCGGCTGCGGTGGTCGAATCGAGGCGGACTTTCGCGCCAGCCGCGCCCAGTGCGGCAAGCTGCGTTTCCAGCGCGGCTGGCGGAGCGATCTCACCGACAGCGCCGATGGCGTCGCCCGCCTCGTTGGTGATCTTCTCTGGCGCGAGGAAGACGGTCGGTCTGCCCTCGCGCGGGACGATGGCGTAGCCAAGCGGCAATGGCGTGTGCTCGACATCGCCGCCGCGGATGTTGAAGGTCCAGGCCAGCGCATGCGGGTCCGAGACGACGAGCGCATCGACCTTCGCTTTCGCGAGCGCCTCCTGAATGCGGGCGAGCTTGCTCGCGGTGGCTTCGCCGGCGAACTCCAACGGATGAGCCTTGACCGGCGCGGCGGGCGGCGCCGGGCGATCCGTCCAGTGCGCGTCGATCGGGTTTCGGCTGACGGCGACGAGCGTGCCTCCCGCTGCGGCCGCCGCCTTTTCAAGCTTCGCGACGCCGTCGACCGTGTGCAGCCAGGGGTCGTAGCCGAGCCGCCCGCCGGCCGGCAGGTTGGCCTCGATCCAGCGATCCAGCGGCATCTCCTCCATGCGCGTGGGGGTGACGACGGCGGGGTCGGTCTGCTCGGCCGACTGGATGGTGTAGCGGCCGTCGACGATCAGCGCCGCCTTGTCGGCGAGCACGATGGCGTTGCCGGCGGAGCCGGTGAAACCCGTCAGCCAGGCGAGGCGGGCCATATGCGCCGGGACGTACTCGCCCTGGTGCTCGTCGGCGCGCGGCACGATGAAGCCCGCGAGCCCCTGCTGAGCCAGCGCCTTTCGTAAGGCGGCGACGCGCGGCGCGACCTGGGCGGGATCACTCGGTTCGGTGAAGGTCTGAAAGCGGCAGGCGGGGTGGGTGAGGGCAGGCGATTCGGGCATCGGGCGGTCCGGTTTCAGGCGATTTGAACCATCGTCGCGGCTCTCCGCTGCGAAGGCTAGTGCGAAACGGGATTCCGCGGTGCTTTTCGAGGCGCCTTTGTGCGCCCCGAAATGAGGCGGCTTGCCTCTTTGCTATGCGATTTTAGCAATCCTTAACGAAGAGCGGCCGGATGCATGCGTTCTGTGCATATCTCGCATCTGCGAAGTCCCCTTTTCGCAAGTGCGAAGAAGTACCACTTTGGTCGCATAAGAGAACGAGGAAGCGACCGGGACTGTCCTTCGTTTCGATTGAGGAGATGGATCCCCATGACCTATGTGCTGAACGATGCCTCCGTCCTGCCTGCGACCGAGGTGACCAAGAC
>DATDBB010000309.1:0-5449 GCA_036525085.1 Allobosea sp. | reverse complement strand
GTGGTGCGCGCGGTCACCGGCATCGCGTCGGGCGGCATCATCCCGATCGCGATGGCGGCGATCGGCGACCGCGCGCCGATGCAGGAGCGGCAGGTCGCGCTCGGGCGCTTCACCGTGCTGATGATCATCGGGCAGATGTCCGGCTCCGCCTGCTCGGGCCTCATCGCGACCCATGCCGGCTGGCGGGCCGCCTTCCTGTCGGCAGCGGTCATCGCGACGCTGGCCGCCATCCTCGTCGCCATGGCGCTGAAGCCGCGGCGTAACGTCACGCGCCAGAAGCTCAGCCTCCCCGGCGCGCTCGCCAACTACCGGACCGTCTTCGCGAACCCGCGGACCAAGCTGCTCTACGGGCTCGTCATCGTCGAAGGCATCCTGCTCTTCGGCATTCCCGCCTATGTCGCCGCCATCCTGTTCCAGCGTTCCGGCGTCGGCCCGGCGCAGGCGGGGCTCGTCATCGCGGGAATGGGCTTCGGCTGCCTCGTCTACGGCCTCTTTACCCGCGTCCTGGTCGAGCGGCTGGGGCCGACGCTGATGACACGCACGGGCGGCGTGATCTGCGCGATCGGCCTGGCACTGTTCGCCTTCGACTGGCCGTGGTGGAGCGCGATCCCGATCTTCGCCGCGCAGGGCTTCGGCTTCTTCCTGCTGCACGGCACATTCCAGGCCCAGGCGACGGAACTCGCACCGAGCGCGCGCGGCTCGGCCATGGCGCTGTTTGCCTGCTGCTTCTTCCTCGGCCAGGCGACGGGGCCGGTCGTGATGGGCCTCGCCATGCATCTGCTGGGCACCGGAACAGCCATCCTGCTGTTCGCCGCGGGGCTGGCCATGTTCGGCTATGCGACGCCGCGCATCCTGCCGATCCCCGGAAGCCGCACCTGAGCCGACCGCCAACCGGCCGCCCGGACACCGCCCCGTTTCGGCGGTTTGCGGAACGGAATCTCAATATCTCTGCGTCATAGCCAGTCTCTCGAAAGCAACGGGCGCGACAGTTATCGCTCCCCATGTAGCGCAAGGCATTTGCGCCAAGAGAGATGCCGCGATGAGCCAGTCCTTGAAGGATTCGTTTTTTCGGCTCGCCTGCCGGTTCCGTGGTGAGCAGTCCGGCTCCGTCGTCACCATGTTCGCCTTTGCTGGCGTGGTGCTGATCTGCCTGGCCGGCGTCGTGGTCGATTATGGCCGCGTTACCAAGGCGCGGACCTCGCTACAGGCGGCGACCGACGCGGCCGCGCTGGCCGCCGCGCGCCTGCCGAGCAAAGACACCGCCCAGTTGCGGGCAGCGGCGAACAATTTCTTCGTCGCCAACACCATCGGCATCGACGGCAACAACATCCAGATCACGAATTTCTCGTTTGAGGCATCGAGCGGAACCGTCGCGGTCGAAAGCAGCGGCGTGCTCGACACCTCGCTGATGTCGATCGTCGGCGTCAAGACGATGGGCTTCAGCGCCACCTCCTCGGCCGTGAAGGAGGTATCGGGAACGGTCGAGATGGCACTCGTGCTCGACAACACCTGGTCGATGTCCGAGAGCGCCGGCGGCAGCGACTCGAAGATCACCGTTCTCAAGTCGGCCGCCAAGAGCCTCGTCACCACCGTCCTCAATGAAGGCGGCGCGAATGTCAGGATCGGCATCGTGCCCTTCGCCGACTACGTCAATGTCGGGATGGGCAACCGCAGCCAGTCCTGGTTGTCGGTGGCGGCTGATAGCACGACCACCAAGGACACATCGACGCCGCGGGTCTGCGTAACGAAGACCGAAAAGCAGGTTTGCACCAAGGGCGCCCCTGCCACATGCACGCGGGCCGGAAAGGATGGCGTTCCAGAAACCTATGACTGCACGCCCCAAACCTGCACGCAGCAGACGGTCGCGCCCTACCAATCCTGCACCGGCGGCCCCAGCACTTCGACGACCGTCAAGAAGTGGTTCGGCTGCGTCTACTCGCGCAACTCGGGCAGCCTTCGTCTGACCGACGCCGATCCAACGACACCCTATGTCGGCATCATGGGATCGAGCCAGACCTGTCTGAACCCGATCGTGCCGCTGACCTCCAACAAAGCCACGCTGACGAGCGCAATCGACAACCTCATCATCAATATCAGCAGCTACAAGCCCTCGACGTATATTCCGGCCGGGATGATCTGGGGCGTCAACGTGCTGTCTCCGACCGCTCCCTTCTCGGAGGGCGCAGCCTACGACACCGCCAACCGGATGCCGCGCAAGGCGCTGGTCTTGATGACGGACGGCGCGAATACGCTACGTTTCAACAGCTCGGACGGAAGCCACCCTTCGTTGAGCAGCAACACCAAAACCGCTGCGACGCAGGTGACGGCGACCAACAAGGACACCTCCGACATCTGCACCTACGCCAAGTCGAAGAACATCGAGGTCTTCACCGTCGCCTTCGCCGTGACCGACGTCGCCGCCAAGACGATGCTGCAGGGCTGCGCCACAGACGCGGCGCATTACTATGACGCGACCAATTCCGCTGCGCTCGCCGCCGCCTTCCAGGCGATCGGCCAGTCGCTCACCAGCCTGCGCCTGTCGCACTGACGGCGCTCCACCGGCCTCGCCCCTGTTGGCGGCCGTTCAGCGCCCGCGATAGGGGGCGACGCCCTGATCGGGCAACCACAGCCCCTTCGGCGGCTCAGCCGTCTGCCAGAACACGTCGATCGGGATGCCGCCGCGCGGATACCAGTAGCCGCCGATCCTGAACCATACCGGCTCGAGCAATTCGACCAGCTTCTTGCCGATGCCGACCGTGCAGTCCTCGTGGAAGGCGCCATGGTTGCGGAAGGCGCCGAGATAGAGCTTCAGCGACTTCGATTCGACCAGCCACTGCCCTGGCAGATAATCGATCACCAGGATGCCGAAATCGGGCTGGCCCGTCACGGGACAGATCGAGGTGAATTCCGGACAGGTGAAGCGAGCCAGATAGCTCGTGCCGGCATGAGGGTTGGGCACGCGGTCGAGGCGTGCCTGTTCGGGCGAGGCAGGCAGCTCGGCGTGTTGCCCGAGTTGCAGGGTCGAGGCGTCGATCGACATCGGAGGCTCCTGAAGTTTCGCGCCTTCTAGAGCATTGCGAGAGGCGGTGGGAACCGTTTTCGCGGCAGGGTGGGCGAGACCAGCGGGCCGGTCGCAACCGGAGCGGCCGGCTTCTTCCGCCAGACGCCTCAACTTTGATTCAAATGCCGCCCAAAACGTAAAACGGATCGGAGCAACCGGTTCGCTAATAAGCTTGTCCAGCTCGCAGCGATTCTGCGACGCGTACCGAGACGAGCGATCCCGTCAGCCCATGATCATTGCCGGCATCTTGTTTCTCGCGGGAATACTGATCGGCCTGTCGTATAACTATCTCGCGATCATCGCGGCGAGCCTCGTCATGACGCTGATCATGCTGCCGCTCTGGGCGGTCCGGGGAGAGTTCGGCTTTTTCAGCATCCTGGTCTGGATCGGCTATCTGTTCGCGATCCAGAGCGGCTTCCTCGTCGGAGGATATGTCCGCACGCAGGACGATTCCTGATCACCAGAACCAGACGGCGCGGCCCGCCAGCGCACAGAGCCCCGCCCACCAGGCCATGGTGACGGCGACCGAAGCCAGCACAAGCCCCAGCGACGGGCGGCGGCTATTGGGCATGATACGGAACATCTTCGTCTCCCGATGAAACAGTCGGCCTGCAAACATCGCGAAAGCCGCAAAACGGGGACCAGAACCCGGCGCGACAATGGGGCACTGTACGCCCGGACGCCGCCGGCGAGCGAGATTTAGCTGCGATGCCCCGGTCCGCCCTCGGATTGAGGCTTCCCGAGCGCAGGACCGTTGGCTAGAAGCGCGGCTGACATCCTCCTCATGCGCCCTCCACGGAGCTTTCCATGACCGCGATCATCGACATCATCGGCCGCCAGATCCTCGACTCGCGCGGCAACCCGACCGTCGAGGTCGACGTGGTGCTGGAAGACGGCTCGATGGGCCGCGCCGCCGTACCGTCGGGCGCCTCGACCGGCGCGCATGAGGCCGTCGAGCTTCGCGACGGCGACAAGAGCCGCTATCTCGGCAAGGGCGTGCTGAAGGCCGTCGAAGCCGTCAATGTCGCGATCGCCGAGCAGCTCGTCGCCATGGACGCCGAGGATCAGGTCGCCATCGACGAGGCGATGATCGAACTCGACGGCACGCCGAACAAGAGCAAGCTCGGCGCCAACGCCATCCTCGGCGTTTCGCTCGCCGTGGCCAAGGCCGCCGCGGAGGCCGCCGGCCTGCCGCTCTACCGCTATGTCGGCGGCACGCAGGCCCGCATCCTGCCCGTGCCGATGATGAACATCGTCAATGGCGGCGCCCATGCCGACAACCCGATCGACTTCCAGGAATTCATGATCATGCCGATCGGCGCCCCCTCCTTCTCGGAGGGGCTGCGGATGGGTTCTGAGATCTTCCACACGCTGAAGAAGAAGCTGCACGACGCCGGCCACAACACCAATGTCGGCGACGAGGGCGGCTTCGCGCCGAACATCAAGTCGGCGGAAGCCGCGCTCGACTTCGTCATGCAGGCGATCGAGGCCGCCGGCTACAAGCCCGGCGAGGACATCGCGCTGGCGCTCGACTGCGCCGCGACCGAGTTCTTCAAGGACGGGTCTTACGTCTATGAGGGCGAGCGCAAGACGCGCGATCCCAAGGCGCAGGCGAAGTACCTCGCCAAGCTCGTCGGCAGCTATCCGATCGTCTCGATCGAGGACGGCATGTCCGAGGACGACTGGGAGGGTTGGAAGGCGCTGACCGATCTCGTCGGCTCGAAGTGCCAGCTCGTCGGCGACGACCTCTTCGTCACCAATGTCACGCGCCTCTCCCGCGGCATCAAGGAAAAGACGGCCAACTCGATCCTGGTCAAGGTCAACCAGATCGGCTCGCTGACGGAGACGCTGGCGGCCGTCGAGATGGCGCAGCGCGCCGGCTATACCGCGGTGATGTCGCACCGCTCGGGCGAGACCGAGGATTCCACCATCGCCGACCTCTCGGTCGCGACCAATTGCGGGCAGATCAAGACCGGCTCGCTCGCCCGTTCCGACCGGACGGCGAAGTACAACCAGCTCCTGCGCATCGAGGAGGAACTCGGCGCCCAGGCGGTCTATGCCGGCCGCGCCGCGCTGAAGGCACTGGCCTAAGCGTCACAGGCGCGGCAGCAGGTCCGAGGCGCGCGACAGCGTCCAGCTTCCTGCCGCGCCGACGAGGCCGACCGCACCATAGACCGCATCGCCGACGCGGGAGACCGGCGCGGGCACGGCCACGCCAAGGACTCTGCGCTGTGGCGACCTTGCGGTGTCACTGGTCGCGGGAGCATTCGCCGCGACTTGCACCGGAATGATTTGCACTGGGGCGATCTGGAGCGGCGCCGTATCGGCGGCCACAACGGCACGTTCGACGGCGGGCCTGCGGGGCGGGAGCGCCTGCGCCTGAACGGC
>DATDBB010000308.1:0-25194 GCA_036525085.1 Allobosea sp. | reverse complement strand
GGTCGCGGGTGAAGACGTCACCGTCGCGGAGTGGGCGTTCATGCGGGCGCTCTTCGATTTGGAGCCGACACCTCCGTCAGCCCTGGCCGAGAGGATGGGGATGACGAAGGGGGCTATCAGCAAACTGGCGGAAAGGCTGGTGGCCAAGGGATTGGTCGAGCGGGCGGACAGTCAGCAGGACAAGCGCGCTCACAGCCTGTCCCTGACGAGAGACGGGCGAGCCAAGATCCCGGTCCTGGCATCGCTTGCCGATGAGAACGACGCTGAATTCTTCGGCGTTCTGACGAAGGAAGAGCACGAAACGCTCGACCGAATCTTGAAGGTTCTCGCCGAACGGCGCGGGCTGAAAGCAACTCCGGTGGACTGAGCCCGCCGGCCGAACTCAAAACTGAATTGAAAGGAAACCGCCATGGACGCGGAGCGGATTTCTATTGCCGAGTTTTGCCTGCATGCTGCTCACGATGGAAGCCTGAGCTTTCCCGAGATTGTCGGGAAGTTGATCGCCGCCGGCTTCGAGGGCTACACGGTCGACTATCGCCGCAACAGCCAGACCTTCTACCTGCCGGACGGTGACAGCGTGGCGCTGGAGATGCGGCCCTCCGCCGACAACGTCGCCGCCGGCTTCGATGCCGCTGAGGTCGAGCGCCTAGTGCGATGGGCGCAGGCGAACCCGGCCGACTACAACTACGTTGCTTTCTGCGAGAAGGCGAAAGCCGCGGGTTGCGCGGGATACCTCGTCTCGTTCCTAGGCCGCCGCGTCGTCTATTTCGGCCGGACCGCCGAGACCCATGTCGAGCACTTCCCGAAGTGACGGGGTACCGGTCATGACGCTTCCCGGATTACTGATCGGCGGGGCCATCCCGCCATCTATCTCGGCACCGTATTCATGCTGGGGCGCCTCGGCGCCGGCGCGACGGTGATCGCTCTCGCGCTGAAGGACATTTCGATGATGCTGGCTGATCTGATCAAAGCGACCATCACGTTCGTGATGTCGAATTATTCGCTGAGCTTCTTCATGCTCGGGCTGATCGTCTCCCTCGTCGCGATTGCACGATCGGGATCTTCCATCGACCAGCCGCTTGTCGTCGAAAAGCTCCTTGCCTGGTACGTCTTCTTCAGCATCGGCATCGACAACTTCTACAACTTCGTCATGCACGTCTTCTTCGGAAAGATGTCCGCTGCTTTCATCGGCTGGGCCGATAGTCCGTTCCAGTTCGAGGTCGGAACCGCGAGCCTGGGATTCGCCGCGGTCGGGCTCCTCGCGGCTTTCCGGAGCTATGATCTTCGCCTCGCCGCCGTGCTCGGTCCGAGCATTTTCACGCTGGGGGCGGCGGTCGGTCATCTCCATCAGATGGTGACCGCGCATAACTTCGCACCGGGCAATGCCGGCATCATCTTCTGGACCGATATCTTGATCCCATTGCTCGGATTCGTACTGCTGTGGCTGAGCCGCCGCGCTGCGCGCCCGGCAGCGGCTCAGATCGCCGCCTGACGGAACTAGGAAGCTATGAAAGAGCAGGAGGCATCACGCCGCGGCGCCTCCGCTCATTCCCGGCAGCCAACGCGGCGGTGGCGGTTCTGCGTCCGGACATCGAGCCGGCGATGGCGCCGGAAACGAAGGCCACCACCTGGACCTGCGACGATCCGCATCTCAGCGGAAACGGTGCGCTGACTGGCCCCGAGATCGACACAGCCGTTCCGGTCCGGCGATGCTCAGCTGCCCAGTCTTGTTCGGCAGTGGTGGAGAAATGGCGCGCCATTCAGGACAAAACTGCGAACACTCATGTGTTTGAAATACTGATTTAATCTCAAGCGCTCTCGGAGCCGTTTACAACGACGATCATCTTTCTTTAAAGGCCTTTCCGATCTGATCCCTCAGCGGCTTGACGATGAACTCAGGAGGGGACCGGTCTTCCGTCTTCATGAAGACATCGGCCTGCATGCCCGCAACGATCCGCAGCGGCGCGAACCGCGCCAACTCCGCTGGCGCCACGGCAACCCTGATCATGTAGAAGATCGCGCCAGTCTGCTGATCGCGACTGGTATCGGCCGAAATGCGCTCCACGGGTCCCACAAGTTCGGGAGTGGTGCGCTGGTTGAAGGCGTGGAGCTGTACCTGCGCTCGTTGTCCGAGAGCGACCTGGTCGATGTCGGGCGGATTGACCCTGGTCTCCAGTTGCAGGCCGTCTTCTGTCGGGACGATGAGCATGGCGGGCTCAGCCGGCGTGATGACGCCACCGACCGTATGCACGGCGAGCTGATGAACGAAGCCCGCCATGGGGGCACGAATATCGATGCGCTTGAGCTTATCTTCGGCCGCGATGCGCCGCTCGACCAACTCGCCGGTCTTACTCTGGATCTCGCGCAGATCCTTCATCACCTCTTCGCGCAAGGCGTCGTCGATCTGAATGGCCTGAAGCTCGGTTTCGGCGATCTTGCCTTCGGCCTGTGCGATGGAATCAACCAGTTGCCCTTTCTGGCCTTCTAGCCCGGCGGCGTCGCGCTCCAAGGCCACTTTCCGCGAAAGCGAAACGAGGTCTTTTGCGTGCAAATATCGGACGCTGACGAGTTCCTGCTCGATCAGCGTCGCCTGATGATCGCGCGCGACCTGTTGTGACCTCAGGCCGCCGATCTCGTCGCGGAACTGGCCGACACGCTTGGAACGCCGCACCGCCTCCGCCGATCGGGGTGTCGTAGCCGTGTTCGAGCTTGACGATCAGATCATGCGCGCCAGCGGCCATCGCAGCGGCGACGATGCTCCCGTCTGTCGCGGTAGCATCGAAGCAGGCGATGTTTTCCGCAACCGTGCCTTCGAAGAGCTCGATGTCCTGAGGCAGATACCCGACATGACGGCCGAGATCGCCCGGCGCCCATTGATCGAGAGCAGCGCCATCGAGTCTGACGTCGCCCTTCAGCGGGCGCCAGACGCCGACCAGAGCCCGCGCCAGGGTCGACTTGCCCGGTGCGCTGGGGCCGATGACGCCCAAGCTCTGGCCGGCTTCCAAGCGGAGGGGGTCGTGTCCCTGCTGGTGGTGTAGCTTCGCGGAGCCACCTCGATGCCGGCTTGGCCGGGCTGGTCAGGCGGCCAGGGCTGGCAGGCTGACAATGGGATCATCGCTGATCGGCGCGATGCTTTCCAGCGTGATGTAACGGGCGCGCTGGACGGCCCATTCATCGTTCTGTTCGAGCAGGATCGCGCCGACGAGCCGGGTGATGGCGGCCTCGTTCGGAAAGCGTCCATCGATGCCGGGGCGCAATCTGATCGCGCCATTGACCCGAAAGGTTCTTCCGTCGGTTCAGCCCGACATGGCCAATGTTCGACCGCATGATGCGTTCAAGGTCGCAACCGGGCGCCTCGCGCATGCCGTCTCCACCCGGAGAAGTCTGGGCGTCAAATGACAGGGACAGCGATTTGGCCCTGTGGCACGGACATGGCATAAACCGGGAACGCTCCGCCCGATTGGGGCGGGATCGGGGACATTTTGACGACGCCTGAACTTCGAGACGCCCGCTTCATGCGCAGCCTGCTGGCGGCGTCGGACGACTGCATCAAGGTCATCGACCTCGATGGCAGGCTATCCTTCATGAGTGAGGGCGGCCAGCGCGTCATGGAAGTCAGCGACTTCAACGCCATCAAGGGCTGTCCGTGGCCGGATTTCTGGGCCGACCAAGGCAACGCCGACGCCCGGTTCGCGATTGAGGAAGCGCGCGCCGGACGCAATTTTCGCTTCCAGGGGGCCGCCAACACGGCTGCTGGCAATCCGCGCTTTTGGGATGTCCAAGTTGGGCCCATCATCGGCCCGGATGGCAAGCCCGAAGCGATCCTGTCTGTGTCTCGGGACATCACGACGATCAAGGAAGCCGAGCAGCGGCAGCGCCTGCTTTCCCTGGAACTGAAGCACCGGATGAAGAACACGGTTGCCATGATCCAGGCGATCGCCAATCAGACGATCCGTGGCGGCCCCGAGGTGGACGCCATCAAGGAGGCCTTCTCCGCACGGCTCAACACGATGGCCGCCGCGCAGGACATCCTGACGCAGACGGTTTGGGCCAGGGCGAACCTGGCCTACCTCGTCGAAGAGTCGTTGAAGGGGCACGGCGACCTGAACCGCTTCCGGATCGAGGGTCCCGCGGTCGAGCTCTCGTCGAAGACGGGCTTGGCGATGGCGCTCGCACTGCATGAGCTGGCGACGAACGCCACGAAATATGGCGCGCTGAGCCAAGACAGCGGCCGCATCGACGTGAACTGGACGGTCGTGGGCGAGGAGTTCAATTTCGAGTGGCGGGAAAGCGGCGGTCCACGCGTCGAGCCTCCCACCCGGCGCGGCTTCGGATCGCGCATGATCGAGCGCGCCTTGGCGGGATATTTCAGTGGTACGGCCGGGATGAGCTATGAGCCAACCGGCGTCGTCTTCTCGCTCCGCGGCCCCATCGAGGCGCTGACCGCAGACTGATCAGGCGGCTTTTTTCAGGGCGGCAATCACCTCAACGGGTCGATAGGGCTTGTTGATGTAGAGGACACCGGTCGGCAGCTCCCCCTCACGGGGAATGATGCGCCCGCTGGCAACGACGATCGCGACCGGTGGCCAGCCATCGCGAACGGCATGTGCCAGCTTGATGCCGTCCATCGTACCCGGCATCTCGATGTCGGTGAACACCACCGTTATGTCGTGTCTGGCCTTCAGGATGGCGATGGCCTCGTCGGCGTGGGCGGCCTCGACCGCCTCGAACCCAGCCTCCTCGATGAAGTCAACCGCATCCATCCGGAGCAGCGGCTCGTCTTCGACGATCAGGACGACAGGCTTGCTCATCGCACGCTTTCAGGTTTGGTCCTCAGCAAACTACCGCCAGCGGCCGTTGTTGCGTCGAAGTAGAAAGAATTGCGCCCATCATCCTTAGCCATTCGATAAGACGGCCGGGCCGCTTCAACGAAAAGGCCCGCCGAGTGCCGCTCGGCAGGCCTTCCCCGTCCTGCAGCGACACAGAGCACCACGGCTTGTCCCATCGGGACTAGCGCATGAGTCCCGCCGCTCGCAGCGCGTCCTCGATCACCTTTCCCACGCCGGTGGCGGGTGCCCGAACCTGCGAGGCGGGGGCAGAAGGTTTGCCGCCGACACGCTCAGGCGTGGCTTCGGATTTCAGTTTATCGACATTGGTGGTCAACGAGAGTTCGGATCCCGTCCCGGTCAACTGCCAGAACCGGGCAATGTGACGTGTCGATGAGATCCTCGCCTCGAGCATGAAAGCTCCTGAGGCCCCGATGTCGTCCGCACCGCTCAGGGGCGTGCCGTGCCCCATGCCCTCGACGCTGAACGCCTCGATCTTTGGAACGCCGGCTTCATCGCGCCAGACCCGCTGGGAATGCAGGCCTACCGCGTTTTTCTCAGGGGTTACGCGCTGCAGCCCGTGGAGGCCCCTCCATTGTGCAACGATGGCGTCCATGTTCGCGTGAGCAACGGTCTGGTCGGCTGTGCCATGCCAAAGCGAGAGCGTGGGCCAAGGCCCCTGGTGGCCGGAAGCGCTACGCACCCTGGCCTCGAGGTCTCGCTCCGCGGGGAGTCCGTGGCCCCGCATCCTGTCAAACGCTTCGGGGATCGACGTTGCGCATCCAAAAGGCAGCCCCGCAACGATTGCGCCACCCGCGAAGAGCTCGGGATGGGTTGCGAGCATCACCGAGGTCATCGCGCCGCCGGCCGAGAGCCCGGTGATGAAGACCCGCCGCCGGTCGAGCCCGTGGGCCTCGATCATTGTCCCGACCATCTGCGCAATCGAAAGCGCCTCTCCGGAGTCTCGCCGGATGTCTTCGGGCACGAACCAGTTGAAGCAGAGGTTCGGGTTGTTGGCCCGCTGTTGCTCGGGGTAGAGCAGCGCGAAGCCGTGTCGGTCCGCAAGCTGAGACCAGCCGGCACCATGGTCGTAGCCGGACGCCGTTTGTGTGCAGCCGTGGAGCACGACGACCAGCGGCGCCTGTTCCGGCAAGTCTTGGGGAACATAGGTATATGCCCGAAGCGCGCCTGGATTGGCGCCGAACCTGGCGAGCAGCGACAGTCGGGAAGGCGTTGCCGGACCTCCGGCCGCCCTCTGGACCGATTTCAGGCGAGCGATCATGTCGGAGAGATTGCGCATCGCGGCTGTCCTTTGCGGGTCATGCCGAGATGGCGCTGACTGGAGCCTAACGAATGCACGTTGATTATGTTGCGATGCACAATCGCAATTTTTTGAGCAGCTACCCATCGGAGGCGACAGACCGAGAGGCGGGTAACCGAGACAGGTCCCAATGGTTCCTGCGCTAAAAACAAACCGAGGCGTCGGCATACAGGCCTGAATGCTCGAAAAAACGATTACTCAGGATCGATCGAAACTTTCTGATCCTCGCGCAAGAATCAGAATTCCTTCGCAAAATTCGCAAAATAATTGACGTTTTACAATTTGATATCGGAATAATAAACTGGAACATTCTTGATTTAGATACGTTTCCGACGCATATGGCCATCTTGCGGGATATTCCTTCCGGCTGGTTCATGCGAAGGATTACTTCCATGCTCAAGACATTTTTCCTTGTCGCCGTGATCGCTGCCATTCCTGCAACGGCCTTCGCCCAGAATGCCCCCGCAGCCCAAGGCGGGGCGGTCGGTGGCGCGGCGACCGGAGCGGTTGGCGGAGCGATCGTCGGCGGCCCGATCGGCGCCGTCGTCGGCGGTGTCGGCGGAGCGGTGGTCGGCGCGATCATCGGAGATCAAACCCCGCGCTTCCAGACTTACGTCGTCGAGCAGCGCCGCCCGTCGTACACCTATGCCGAGCCCGTGGTCGTCGGCGCAACGCTGCCGAATGAAGGCGTGGTCTATTACGACGTGCCGCGCGAGTACGGCGAAACGAGTTATCGCTACACGGTGGTGAACAACCGCACCGTGCTGGTCGATCCCAGGACGGGGCGCATCGTTCAGGTCATCCAGTAAGCAGGATCGACTGCCCCGAGGGTGATCGCGCGCTACGCGCTGCCACCGGACTATTCGGGTCGGAGGCCCGCTCCAGCAATGGGGCGGGCCTTGGCCCGTTCGATTGCGCACCCACGCGTGCAAGATGCCGCTCCCGACGGGGCCTCAACCCCTCGACATCAGCGCCATTGAAGCCGTCGCCGACCATTGCCGCATCGCCCGACATTCGTCGGCCGATCGTCGGCCATGTGCACGAGGAGACCAATATGGCGCTCGAACAGGCCCGCATGCAGAAAGTCCTGAAGCCCAGGGGCGCAACCGCCGCCGCAACCCGCGGCCACGGCCATCTGTGCGCCCTCGTCGACAGCGATGCGGTTGCGCGCGCACTCTCGCTTTCGGCGCTCCCCTTACCGGCGGTTTCTCCACCCCCCTTCATGGAGGCACGATCATGAACCCGCTCCACCGGATCGCCTTCATCGGCAATTCTCTTCCACGTCGCTGCGGGATCGCGACCTTCACGACTGATCTGCAGCAGGCTGTCGCCTCGTCCGGGGCTGATGTCGACACCTCCATCATAGCCATGAACGATCATGGCCACGGCTATGACTACCCGCCCTCCGTCCATTGCCAGGTCCGGGACGACCGGCTGGAGGATTATGCGCGCGCCGCCAATTTCCTGAATGACGGCCGCTTCGACGTGGTCTCGCTCCAGCACGAGTTCGGGATCTTCGGCGGCGAGGCCGGAGGCCACATCATCGCGTTGCTGTCGCGCCTGACGATGCCCGTCGTCACCACGCTCCATACTGTTCTGGCCGAGCCGACGCCGCTGCAGCGCAACGTCCTGGAGCGGATCGTCGATGCATCCGCGCGGGTCGTCGTCATGGCCGAGAAGGCGCGCGACCTGCTGCGGACGGTCTACCGGCTGCCGGCCGACAAGATCGAGGTCATCGCTCACGGCATTCCCGACTTCGCCTTTGTCGAGCCTGACGAAGCCAAGGCCAGGCTGGGTTTCAGCGGTCGCTCCGTCATCCTGACCTTCGGCCTGCTTTCACCCAACAAGGGCGTCGAGGTGATGATCGACGCCATGCCCTCGATCCTGCGACGCCGCCCCGACGCGGTCTATGTGGTTCTGGGCGCGACGCATCCCAATCTGGTCCGCGAGCAGGGCGAGGCCTATCGCGAAAGCCTGATGAACCGCGTGCGCGAACTCGGGGTCGAAGATCACGTGGTCTTCCTAGACCAGTTCGTCGATCAGGCGACGCTGCTGGGTTTCATCTCGATGTGCGACGTCTATGTCACGCCATATCTCAACGAGGTCCAGATGACCTCGGGCACGCTGGCCTACAGCTTCGGACTCGGCAAGGCCGTGGTTTCAACGCCGTACTGGCATGCTCAGGAACTGCTCGCCGACGGGCGCGGCATCCTGGTGCCGTTCGGCGACGCCGTCGCGATCGGAGACGAGATCGCCGGCTTGCTGACCGATGACGGCCGGCGCGAGGCCATGCGCGTGCGCGCCTATGCGAGCAGCCGGTCGATGACATGGGAGCGAACCGCCAAGCGCTATCTCGCAGCCTTCGAGACGGCACGCCGAGGGCGCGTGCTGAGCATTGTCGCCGGCGCGGCGCAGCCAAGGCCCTTGCCGCAGATGTCGGCGCCGCCTGAGATGCAGACGGGGCATTTCCTGAGCATGTGCGACGATACCGGCCTCTTCCAGCACGCCGTCCATTCCGTGCCGGATCGCTCGCATGGCTACTGCGTCGACGACAATGCCCGCGCGCTGCTCCTCGCCTGTGTGCTGAACAGCACCGGCGAGCCGCACCTGGCGGAAGCGCTGACGGCCCGCTTTGCCTCCTTCGTCCAGCACGCCTGGAACCCCGATACGCGCCGCTTCCGCAATTTCATGAGCTTCGACAGGCGCTGGCTGGAGGATACCGGATCGGAAGACAGCCACGGACGGACGCTCTGGGCCCTCGGCGAATGCGCGCGCAGCGATGTCAGCCCGTCGCGCCGCCGCTGGGCCGCAGCCCTCTTTGCGGAATCACTGCCGATCGTCGAGGATTTTACCTCGCCCCGCGCCTGGGCCTTCGCCCTGCTCGGCCTCGACGCCTATTGCGCTATCGCCGGTGCGCCCGCGACGGCGATCTGGCTGCGCACACGTCTCGCCGACCGGCTGCTCGGCCTGATGTCTGCGGTCGAAACGCCGGACTGGGTCTGGTTCGAGGATGGTTTGTCCTATGACAATGCGCGCCTGCCCCAGGCCTTGATCGCAACCGGCGCGTCGATGAAGGTTCCGGCCTATGTCGAAGCCGGCCTGCGGTCGCTGCGTTGGCTCACCGGCCTGCAGACCACGCCGGCGGGCCTGTTCAGGCCGGTCGGCTCGGACAGCTTCGGCGACAAGCGCTGTGCGCCCAAAGCTTTCGATCAGCAGCCGCTGGAGGCGACCGCGACGATCTCTGCCTGCCTCGCAGCCTGGCGTGCCGACGGCGATCCGCAATGGCGGGTCGAGGCCGGGCGCGCCTTCGCCTGGTTCCTGGGCCATAACGACCTGTCATCGCCGCTGGTCGATCTGGACACCGGCGCCTGCCGCGACGGCCTGCATCGCGACCGGCCAAATGAGAACCGCGGCGGTGAATCCGTGGTATCCTACCTGCTCAGCCTCGCCGAGATTCGCCAGCTAGCCCGCATCAGCGGGGATCGCCCGAAACTGGCGCCGCTTCGGGCCTTGCATGCCTGAGCCTCCGGCGAACGCGCACAAACAGACTGGGGTCGCCCTTGTCCCAACGCACCTTCCTGAACCGGCAGGCCCTGTATCTGCGCCCGGATCCAGCCCGGGTCGTCGTGCGTCGGTTTGGCCCGACGCCCGAGCCCAAGGATTTCAACCCGACCGACAAGATCCGGGCGAACCATATTGTCGAGCGGGTTCTGTCGCTCGACCCTGAGACGGCAGCAGACCTGCTCGCCGAGGTGCTGGAGAATTTCAAGGGTCGGCATCGCAACCTGCTGGAACGGTTCGAGGCCCGCGCCGACGAGATGGAGGAGGCCTTCGCGGAGCATGGCGAATTCACACAGGTCCAGCGCCGGCTGGTCGGATCCTATTTCCTGCATGAGTATTCGTTCGAGGCGGCGGCACTGTTCAACCCCAGCATCGTTTCGCATCCCGACCAATCCGGTGCGCCTGCGGGAGGACGCCGCTTCGTCCTGAGCGTTCGCGCCGTTGGGGAGGGGCATATCTCGTCACTGACGTTCCGCTCCGGCACGATCGCCGCCGATGGCAGCGTCAGCGTCGATCCGACATCGCGTCTGGCCTCGATCGCCACCTTGCGCAACCGGATGGCGCGTCTCGACGGCGACGATGTCGAGGTCGTCTTCTCTCCTGACGGCGACATCTCCGAGCGGGTGATCTTTCCCGTCACCGCATCTCAGTCCAACGGCATCGAGGATGCGCGTTTCGTCGCGTTCGACGAGGACGGACGAACCGTGTTCCGCGCGACCTACACGGCCTATAACGGCAAGGGCATCCGCTCGGAACTGATCGAGACCAGCGACTTCCTCTCGTTCCGGATGTCGCCGCTGCGAGGCACTGCTGCCGTCAACAAGGGCATGGCGCTGTTTCCGCGCAAGATCGATGGCCGCTACGCCATGATCGCGCGGCAGGACAGCGAAAATCTCTATTTGATCTATTCCGACGATCTCCTGACATGGGACGGGGGCGTGCCGCTTTTGAAACCCCGCTTCCCTTGGGAGTTCATTCAGATCGGCACCTGCGGCTCTCCCATCGAACTGGACGAGGGCTGGCTGCTGCTGACCCATGGCGTCGGGCCGGTGCGGAAATATTCGATCGGCGCGGTGCTCCTCGACAAGGCCGACCCGTCGAAAGTCCTTGCGCGCTCGCGCGAGCCCTTCGTCCGGCCGGAGCCCTCGGAACGGGAAGGCTATGTTCCCAATGTCGTCTACACCTGCGGCGCGATGCGGCATAACGAGCTGATCATCCTGCCCTATGCCGTTTCCGACACGTTCTGCAATTTCGCGACGGTCAAGACTGCCGCCCTGATAGACTCCATGGAATTTTGAAGCTCAGGCGATAGACACTGGGCTGCGGTGAGCGCCACCTACCCGAATTGCCCCGGAGCACTGAAGCGGATTTATTCGCGATGGGAACAACTTCATCGCGATTCCCAGATTCATAAAAACTTGTGATTGACTTTCGCGGGTATCCGATTATTATCTGGGTGTCGATATTTGTTTGGTTGGCTGTTGTTTTTTCCGCGCCTTGGCGCGCCTTTGACGAAACCCCCTTCGAAAATCGTGGTCACCCCATCGTGCATTCGCGCGGTGGTCAACGACTATTGCCAATCGGAGGGTTCGTCATGAGCACCGGCACAGTAAAATGGTTCAATTCCACCAAGGGCTTCGGCTTTATCCAGCCTGACGACGGCAGCCAGGACGTCTTCGTCCATATCTCCGCTGTCGAGCGCGCTGGAATGCGCGAGCTCGCAGAAGGCCAGAAGCTCAACTATGAGATGGTCAAGGACAACAAGTCCGGCAAACTGGCCGCCGAGCAGTTGCAGGCTGCGTAACCACTGTTCAACCGCTCCGATGACCACGGATGTACTGGCATCGACGATGCGGATGAATAGCAAGGGAAGGCCAGGCTCGCGCCTGGCCTTTTTCGTACCGCCTACCCTCGACAACTGCAGGTAAGGGGAAAGCAAATGGCCGAAAACTCGAAATCGCGTATCCAGGCGGATGCCGCATTCCTCAAGACGCAGACACAGTCATTGTCGCGGAACCGCATCATGTCGGAGACGGACACCGTCAATCTGGCGCGCGACGCCAATACGGCGAGGCTGAAGGAACAGCGGCTGCAGAAGGAGGCGCTCGATCGCGCCGCTGCAGCTGCCGCTCCGCCAAAGCCAAAAGCGCGCAAGAGCACGCAAACAGCGTGACGGTCGCAGGCGCGTTCCCGGACGCGCGTTGCGGAAGCGTCTTTTGGCATGCTGCAGCATTGCTACAGTCCGGCTGGCGGGGGGTTATCGGGCTGAAGCTCGTTTTCTCCATGCGCCAGGCCGTGTTTGAGCCAACGATCAATGAGGCCCGCTTTGGACATCGACGTGACGCCAGAACCGGATGAGACAGCCTGGCTGCTCACGGATCTTCTCGGTCGGGCCATGGGGCGCGTTGCCGAAGAATCCGCCGGTGAGTTCAGAATCGACCCTGCGGGCCAGGCACTGCAGACGATGGCGTCGATGAAGCGTGGCCCCTTCAAGACGCTTGACGATGCGCTGGCCGAAATCGAGCGCTTTACCCGCGGCACCTGCAGGCGCGCGCTTCCGGACGATCCGACCTGACAGCGGGACATCCTGATGGAGCAGCGTGGCGTCGGACGAAACCGCAGGCACGGGAAGCGGTTGGTATGACCGCTCCGTGGTGGCAGTCGGGCGTGATCTACCAGATCTACCCGCGCTCCTTTCAGGACACGGATGGCGACGGCATCGGCGATCTCAAGGGCATCGCCCATCGCCTCGACTATCTGGCCGGCCTCGGAATCGACGCCATCTGGATCTCGCCGATCTATCCTTCGCCGATGGCCGATTTCGGCTATGACATCGCCGATTATTGCGATGTTGATCCGCGTTTCGGCACGCTTGCCGATTTCGACGATCTGCTCGCGCAGGCCCATGCGCGTGGGCTCAGGGTTCTGCTCGACTTCGTGCCAAACCATACCTCCGACCGGCACGCCTGGTTCATGGAGAGCCGTTCATCGCGCGACGCCGCGAAACGGCACTGGTATCTCTGGCGCGATCCTGCACCCGATGGCGGGCCGCCGAACAACTGGATCAGCGATTTCGGCGGCTCGGCCTGGGCGTGGGACGAAGCTTCTGGCCAGTATTACTACCACGCCTTCCTGAAGGAGCAGCCGGACCTCAATTGGCGCAATCCTGCCGTGCGGGCGGCGATGCACGAGGTGATGCGCTTCTGGTTCGACCGCGGCGTCGACGGTTTCCGCATCGACGTGCTCTGGCACCTGATCAAGGCAGCGGATTTCCCGGACAATCCAATCAACCCGGCCTACCGCCCCGCGATGGGCGAGATGCACCGCGTGCTCCAACTACATTCGACCGACCAGCCCGAGGTGCATGCGCTGGCCGCCGAGATGCGTGCCATCGCCGACAGTTACGGGATGGCGGGGCTGGGTGAGCGCGTGCTCCTCGGCGAGATCTATCTGTCCGTCGACCGGCTGATGCAATATTACGGGCAGAAGCAGGCAGAGGTGCACCTGCCCCTCAACTTTCAACTGATCGATACGCCGTGGCAGGCGCGCGCTCTTGCAGACCTGATCACGGGCTACGAGGCAGCGCTTCCACGCGGCGCCTGGCCGAACTGGGTGCTCGGCAACCATGACCGGCCGCGCGTCGCCAGCAAGCTTGGTGAGGCACAAGCTCGCATCGCTGCGATGCTCGTGCTGACGTTGCGGGGCACGCCGACCCTCTATTACGGCGACGAACTCGGCCTGAGCGATGCCCGGATCCCGCCCGACCAGATTCAGGATCCTCGCGAATTGCGCGAGCCTGGGCTCGGCCTGGGTCGCGATCCTGTCCGCACTCCGCTGCCGTGGGACGCAAGCGACAATGCAGGCTTCAGCACAACCCTGCCCTGGCTGCCGCTGAATGCTGACTGGCCGCACCGCAATGTCGCTGGGATGACCGAGGAGCCAGCATCGATCTTGACGCTCTATCGCCAGTTGCTGGCCGCCAGACGCGCACAACCGGCATTGGTGATCGGCGATTTTGCACTGCTGGACTCTGCAGGCGATGTGCTTGCCTATGAACGCCGGCACGGGGCGCAACGGCTGATCGTGGCGCTCAATCTCGGGACAGACGCACAGCGCCTGGAATTGCCGGGCTGGGCAAGGAATAGCCGGCCTGTCCTGTCAACGATCTCCGAGGCAACGCTCGTCGAGGACGGTGCTCTGCTGCTGCGGGCGAACGAGGGCGTGATCCTCGAAGCCTGATCACGGATTTTGTTTTTTGCATCGGCTTTTCCGAAAGCCGCAATCCACTTTTCGGCCCAATGCTTTTGAACTTTGCTCTGTCGCGTTTTCTTCACGCGAACCGGTATCCACTTCGCTCGAAAACGCTCCAGGAAAGGACGACCTTTTGCGTATCGCCATGCTGGCGCCGATCTCCTGGCGCACCCCACCGCGCCATTATGGTCCATGGGAGCTGGTGACCAGTCTCCTGACCGAGGCGCTGGTGGCGCGCGGTGTCGACGTCACCCTGTTTGCCACCAGGGACAGCCAGACGGCGGGCACGCTGGCCGGCGTTTGCCCGGCGCCCTATTCGGAAGACCCCACCATCGACGCCAAGGTCTGGGAAATGCTCCACGTCGCGCATGTATTCGAGCGCGCGGGCGAATTTGATCTCATCCATAATCAGGCCGATTTCGTGCCGCTGGCCTTTTCGCGGCTGGTCGAAACGCCGATGGTGACGACGATCCACGGCTTCTCCTCGGATCGGATCCTGCCCGCCTTCAAGGCCTATGAGGATCGCGTCCACTACGTCGCGATCAGCGCTGCCGACCGGCATCCCGATTTGCGCTACGCGGCGACGATTCATCACGGGATCAAGCTGGACGATTTTCCCTTCGATCCGGACGGCAGCGAAGATCTGCTCTTCTTCGGTCGCATTCACCCCGACAAAGGTGCGGCCGAGGCGATCGCTGCCGCACGCCGCGTAGCTCGGCGGCTGGTCATGGCCGGCATCGTTCAGGACCAGAGCTACCATGACGCGCATGTGCTGCCCGCGCTCGACGACCGTTCCGTGGTTTATCTTGGCGCGGTCGGCGGGGCTGCCCGCACGAAAGCTCTGGGCTCCGCGCTGGCTCTGCTTCACCTCGTCAATTTCGAGGAGCCTTTCGGCCTATCGGTCGTGGAGGCTCTCGCCTGCGGGACACCGGTCATCGCCTCTCGGCGCGGCTCGATGCCCGAACTGATCGAGCACGGCGTGACGGGCTTTCTGGTCGATAGCCTCGACGAGGCCGTGGACGCGATTGGGCGCATCGACGAGATCGATCGCACCTCCTGCCGCTCGTCGGTCGCCGCCCGCTTTACGGTGGATCGCATGGCGGATCGATACTGGGAACTCTACCGATCGCTTCTTGCATGATAGCGGGCGCAAGGATGTCCTATCGAAACGCCCTTTTTGACGCTGCGCTATGCGCTTCCAGGACGCCCCATACCTGCGCTTATGGCGCTGGTGAGGCCCCCTCTTCGACAGCATCGCGATGGCTCAGAGCCGGATTTAAAAGGAGTTGAGCGATATCAGCAGGTTGCGATTCCCGTTTGGTGCTGAATCAAATGGGGTTTCCGATGGCCCGGACCGATACCGCTCGCGCCGAGCATAACCGTGATCGGCTGCGCTTTCCAAGTGATCTGACCGACCGCGAATGGGCTGTCGTAGCGCCGCCGATCCCTCCACCCCGGCTGGGCGGGCGGCCGCGCACGACGGCGATGCGCGATGTCATGGAAGCGATTCTGTTCATCGCTTCGAGCGGCTGCCCATGGCGCATGCTGCCGGGCGCGTTTCCGTCGGTTTCGACCGTACGCAGCTATTTCTACGCCTGGCGCGACAGCGACCTTCTGGCGAGGATCAACCAATTGCTGGTGATGGCGGCGCGCGAGATCGAGGGATCGAGCTACCGGCTACGCCAACATGCCGCACTGATGCCTGAGCAGCTTCGATCGAAAGCTGCCATCTCCCCGCCCATGCCGGGCCAAGCTCCGCGACCACGCGGTGGTCCTCCGAAAAATGGCCACCTCTCCGCGACAGCCTGACCGGCCGGTCTGGGGAATTTTACTTCGGCACTTCTGGGGAAAATTCAGCCGGCATTGACACGTTTGGCTGCCGGATCAAAACGTCCCAGAAGCGCCGTTTGATTTCTCCCCAGTTTAGCGCCGCCGCGGGTCTCCCGGGGCGCGCTGTCAACGGCGGTCGGATTCCAGGAGAAACGGTCCGCTCTCGATCGGTCCGTAAGCGCGGCCTTGTGCCAGGCTCAGCATCAGCGGAACACCCGCGACTGCGCCCTGATCGGCCGCTGGCGTATTGTCCAATCCGATCTGTGGGGGGCGGACGATCTCGACCTCCTCGGCCCTGCCAGGGTTGCCTTCGACGACTGCGGGCACGGCGAAATCACGGTCGGAGCACTCACCGCATCGCTCCGGCTCGAATACGCGCGCACACCGTCTTCTTCCGCTGGCACGGCTCGGACGACATGACCGAGATCTCCGGCGAGAACTCCTCCGAACTCCAGGACGACGGCACCATCGAGATCGAGTTCACCTACCACGACGGTGACGACGTGATCCTCAAAGCCGTCCGCGAACCGACTTCTTCAACAGCCTGCTAGCTGTTTCGGGCTGCTCGGCGCAGCGATTGCGGCGGTTGGCCGAACGCCCGGACAAAGGCTCGCCGCATCCTCTCGGGATCGCGGAAGCCGGTCTTCTCGGCGACGCGCTCGATCAACTCACTCGATGACTGCACATGCTCGCGCGCGACTTCCAGGCGCAGCCGCTCGATGGCCTTGGAGGGCGTCGAACCGGTCTCGGCGGCGAAGGCCCGGGCGAAGTGGCGGGGGCTGAGACCGGCGCGGTCAGCGAGACTTTCGACGGTCAGGGTCTTGTCGAGGTGTTCACGCACCCAGGTCAGCAAAGGTCCGAAACGCCCGCTCGGCGTCTTCAATTCCAATAGAGAGGAGAACTGGGACTGGCCTCCGCTACGGCGATGATAAAGCACGAGCTGGCTGGCTATGTCCTTCGCGATCGCTTCGCCATGATCTTCGGCGGCGATCGCGAGCGCGAGGTCGATGCCCGCGGTGATCCCGGCCGAGGTCCAGACATTGCCGTCACGCAGGAATATCCGGTCGGGATCGAGCTTCACCTTTGGATAGCGCGAGACGAAGTCCTGCGTGCGGCACCAATGGGTGGTGGCCTTCCGGCCGTCCAGCAAACCGGCTGCCGCGAGGACATAGGCGCCGGAACACACGCTCGCGACTCGTACGCCGTTCCGGGCAAGCCGGCGCACGAGGCCAAGCGTCTTCCGACAATCGACGGCCGCCTCTACGCCAAGTCCGCCAGCGACGACCAGCGTGGTGATCGCATTCGCCGAACGCAGACCGGACGCGAGCACTTCCACGCCGCTCGAACTACGCACCGGCCCTGCCTGCGTGGCGACCATCCGGATGGAGGGCGCGGCCGGAACGAACCGCTTGGCCATCTCGAACACCGAAGCCGGCCCGCAGGCGTCGAGCAATTGGAAATCCGGGAAAATCAGAATCCCGATCATCGGCCATGTCCGCAAACGAGGGAACTGTGACGTTTCAGCTCAAATCGCACCATGCCATGTTGCGCGCGTCAAGGTTGGTTTCTCGAGGGCTCTTCAGAATGTCCAAATCATTGCAGATCGGACTGCTCGTCTTCCCGCGCATCACGCAACTGGACATGACTGGACCGCTCCAAGTCTTCTCGAGCCTGCTTGGCGCCGATGTCCATCTGGTCTGGAAGAGCATCGAACAGGTACCGAGCGACACCGTCCTCGCCATCACGCCGACGATCACCTTTGACGATTGCCCACAGCTCGACGTCATCTGCGTGCCGGGCGGTTTCGGAACCGACGCTTTGTTGTCCGACGAAGAGACGCTGGACTTTCTGCGCCGTCAGGCGGAGCGCGCGCAATACGTCACATCGGTCTGCACGGGGTCGCTCGTGCTCGCGGCAGCAGGACTGCTCGAAGGCTATCGGGCAGCGACGCACTGGAGCGCCATCGAGGTCCTTCCCATTCTCGGAGCGACGATCGCGCGCGAGCGGGTCTGCATCGACCGGAACCGCATCACGGGCGGAGGCATCACCGCTGGCATCGATCTCGGCCTGACCGTCGTCGCGGAGTTGGTCAATCGCCAGGCGGCCGAGGCGATCCAGTTGCGATTGGAGTACAACCCCGCACCGCCGTTCAACGCGGGCTCTCCGGAAACGGCGCCTGCCGAGGTCCTCGCTCTGCTGCTGGGCAGGATGAAGGCCGGCCAAGAGCATCGGCTCGCGCTTGCAAGACAGGCCGCCGCGCGAATGCGCTGAGGGGGGCGGCGCAAAGCCGATCGCAAGCCAAGCGCCTCCTTGTCGGGTTGACCCGGCCGGACAAGGAACATCGCCTGCTCGGCCTCGGAGCCGCTCCGTCCGCTCGCAGGATCGCTGCAATCCTCGGTCGCCGCTCTTCAGAAGCGGGGGGCTTGCCCGGCGGAGGAGCAAGAAAGGCCCTTCCCCCGCGTTACGGGGTCATCAGGTCATTGGCCCTGACGACCCCGTAGGGGGGCATTCCCTGATCGCGCGAGATCACCCGCAGCGGTCAAATGGGCCTCCCCCTGATTTTACTTCCCCTTCCCCGAGACCAGCGGACATTCGCTTTCGCTCAGGGGGCGATAGGCATCTGCGGCGGCAATCTTCTCGACGATCTTGTAATAGGCCCAAGGTTTCTCCAGTTCCGCGGGGCTTTTTGCCTGCACGAGGTAGAAATCGTGGACAAGCTTGCTGTCTGCTCGCAGCATGGCCCCGGGCGCGAAGAAATCATCGACCGGAGTGGCACGCATCTTCTCCAGCACGCGCGTGGTCTCGTCCGAATCGACGGCAGCGACCGCCTTGAGATAGTGCAGGACCGCCGAGTAGACCGCCGCCTGGGGGGCGGTGGGCATCGCGCCATGCACCGCAAAAAAGCGCTTCGCGAACGACCTCGTGTCGTCGTTCAGATCCCAGTACCACGACGTCACGGTGGTCAGCCCCTTGGCGATCTGCAGGCCCATGCTGTGGACGTCGGTCAGGAACATGAGCAGCGCGACCGGCGTCTGCTTGCCGGAGCCCATGCCGAACTCGTTCCACTGCTTCATCGCGGAGACGAGTTGCTCGCCTGCATTTGCAAACGCGACGACCCTCGCGCCGGAGCTTTGCGCCTGCAGCAGGAAGGACGCGTAGTCCGCATTCCCAAGGGGATGGAAAACCGATCCAAGGGTCTTGCCGCCGACCGAGGTGAGCATGCGCTCCGACTCCGCCACCATGTTGCGCCCGAAGGCATAGTCGGCCGCGATGAAGAACCATCGGTCCATACCCTGCCCGACCAGTTTGCGGATTGGGCCGGCGACGAGATTGTAGTTGTCGTGAAGCCAGGCCAGTCCGGTTGCCGAACATTGCTTGCCGGTGATCTCGGCCGTGCCGACGGCCGAGTAGATGACCAGCTTGTTTTGCTCGCGGGCGAGCGATTGGATCGCCAGGGCGACGGCGGAGTTTCCGACGTCCACGACCATGTCGACGCCATCCGCCCCGTACCAGCGACGCACGATCTGTGCGCCGACATCCGGCTTGTTCTGATGGTCGGCCGAAACGATTTCGATCTTGAGAGATTTCGACAGCTTCTGGAAATCTTCGAGTGCCAGCTTCGCGGCTACCAGCGAGCCCGGTCCGGACAGATCGGACAGCGGCCCGGACTGATCATTGATCACGCCGATCTTGACGACTCCGCCGGAGATGTCCGCGGCGGCTGTCCCCGTCATCAGCGCCAACGCAGTCAATGCGCCGGCCGTCGATGTCAGCAACCGGCGAAAGAGGCGCCGCCGGAAAGGCATTTTGTGATCCTGCTTCATGTTGCGGTGTTCCCCTGACGAACCGATCGATGCGGCTTCTTGAAACGATGGGAGCAGGCGGGCGAAATCGCATCGCGCACCGACTTCCATACCGTTCTGTCCTCGAAGCTAGCGCCCCGCCGAGATGGCCTACAACGGCCGATTTCCCTCGTTTCCTGCCATGGCCGCCAACACATCGGACATGAGGGCTCGATCCGGCGGATTCAGCTCTGGTCTCGCCGGCGTCTTCGACGCGGCCTCGACTGACCGGAGGGTCGTGGTGGCACCTTCCTGCAGCGCCAGGCTCAGATCGCGTGCGGTTTTTCGACCTCAGTGCAATACCGCTTCATCCAGCAGCGAGGTTATCTCCGTCAGGTCGGAGACCTCCTCCCTTGCGATCAGAACGATGCCGGTTCCAGGTCCGTCGCCGGGCGGTATGGGCGAAGGTGTCAGCGTGGCGCGCGAACCCACGAGCTGGAAGAGGAGCTGACGGCCATCCGGGCCTGCGAACGTAACGACGCCCTTCGCGCGCAGGAGCTTTTGCGACATCGCGGTGAGCGCCGTCTGGAATTTGGGTAGCGACAGAGGCTTGGTGGCGGTCCAACTCACGGACGTGAAGAATGCGGGCGAGGCAGGGCGCGGCGGGGCGACGCTTCTGCTTTCGCCTGGCCCCTGTCCGAACAGCAGCTCCATCGGCAGGACGGCCCGTAGCGTGAACACAGGTTTGGGTCCAAACCGCTGTTGCAGCAGCGACTTCACGCCCTCCATTGCGCGCTCGCCGATCAGATCGGCTTTGGTGACGAGCAGGATGTCGGCCGAGCGTGCTTGTGACAGCCACAGCGGATCGTTCGCCCTCTGCGGCTCTTCGGTCAGAAGAAGCGCATCCACGACCGTCACCACCGTGTCCAGGGCCGCTGCCTTGAAGATCACCGGGTCGAGAAGATTGCGGATGATCTCGGCCGGATCGGAGATGCCGCTCGTTTCGATGACGATGGCATCCGGAGCCGGATTCCGCTTGATCACCGAAGCGAGCGACCGCAGCAGGTCACCTTGCAACGAACAGCAGATGCAACCGTTCTTGAGGCTGACGAGTTCGTCGGATGCCGATTCCAGCAGCGCTGCATCGATATCGATCGCTCCGAAATCATTGACGATCGCGGCGACGCGCCGTCCGTCGGGGTTCCGGAGCAAGCGGTTGATCAGCGTTGTTTTGCCGGCCCCCAAAAAGCCGGCAACCAGAAGGATCGGTACCGCCATTACGAGATGGGGCGCCGAACGGGGCAGCCCGGGCGGGCGTCCATCACGAGCTGGCTGTTCGTGATGACCGGCGTTCCGCCGACAAGGAGATGGCGAACTCCTTCAGACGGCGCATTCATGCGGGAGAAATCCGCGCGATCCGTCAGCGCATCGTAGTCGAACACCACGATATCCGCGTCGCAGCCGACCTGGATTCGGCCCTTGCTACGCATCGCGGGCGTCGAGCTTTCGAGGATCTGGGCGGGTATGAGCGAGCACTTACCCAGGCCGTCGACCAGGCTGATGACCTGTCGCTCCCGCACCCATTCCTTCAAGAACTTGGTGAAGGTCCCGGACGAGCGCGGATGTGACACGGCGTCATCGGGCAAGGGCCAGGCATCGCCGACATAGGTCGAGCCATTCGTCAGCGTCCATGGCATGGCGTCGGAAGCGATAACGCCTCCGGGGAACAGCACCGAAACGTCGAGCAGCTCCCGGTGCCGTTCATTCGCCGCGACATCCAGGAAGTGGATCAGCACCAATGCTCCTGCATTGTCCTGCTGGGCACGCAGAAGCTCTTCGCGGTCGCGGAACCGATGGCGCGAGGCGACGGCTTCGATGGCATTGTAATCAGTGCCGAAACGCGTCGGGAATGCAGGGTCGCTGAAGAAATCGGCTCCAATCACGGTGGAGCCAGTGCCATAGGGATAGGCTTCGACCGTAACCTTGAGGCCTTGGGCCTGGGCATTGCGCACAAGCTCCGCCGCCCTTTCGACGTCGAGCAGGCTCGTGCTGTTGAAATGGCAGATATGCATATGGGCTCCCGTGGAGCCAGCGAGCCCAATGAGGCGGGTGTAGCCCTCGATCGAGCTCAGGGGATCGACATTGGACATGAAGGCGATATGCGTGAACGTCGGCGTGCCGAACTGCGCCGCCAGGCTGCAAAGTTCGGAGATCTCCTTGATGCCGGCGCCGGGCGCATAGGCGTTCGGAAAGCCGATGCCCAGGCCGCCCTGCTCGAGCCCCTGACGGATGCGGTCGACGATTTCCGCGGTCTCTTCCGGATTGGCGCTATCCGTCACCCAGCGCCTGTCGCGCGTCGCCAGACCCATGCCCTCGAGGGTGGGGGCGACCTGCTGCGAGGTCAGGGCGGCGATCCGTCCGAAGACCCAGCCTGTCGATGCCCCGTAGTTCAGAATGCGCCCGGCATCGGCCTGTTCGTCGTACCACCGCGCCACCGGCAGAACCCCGATCTCCAGCTCCAATGACGTCGTGACACCGTCAAAGGCCTGCATGCGATCGGCCGGGATCGACTGGCCGTGGCCGTGCAGGTCGATGAAACCGGCCGTGACGATCAGGCCTTCCGCGTTCACGGTTGTCTGCGCCGGCTCGGAGATGCTGCCGATCGCGACGATTGTTCCGTCCTTGATGGCGAGGTCGACGACCTCGTCTCGGGAGGTCTCGGGATCGACAACACGGCCGCCCTGGATCTTGAGATCGAACATTCGGAATTCTTCAGCTCCTCGGGGACGGCTTCGGTAGTCGCAACAGGTTACGGCGTCGTTGCTTGTCCCGGAGCGTGCGAGGAGCACAGGCCGCAGCCGGCGAACGACACCGGTTCGGCTCGCGACTGGTGGCACCGACCAGCCTAGCGGGATCGAGCCGCCGAAGCGACGCGCGCTTCACAGCGGCTTCCTGATCCACTTGGCGATGACGCCGACGATGCCCTCGCGGAAGGTCATGACGCAGATCACGAAGATCACGCCCTGCACCACCGTGACCCAGGCCCCTAAGCTGGCGAGGTAGTTCTGCATGGAGACGATGACGAGCGCGCCGGCGATCGGCCCGAAGACGGTGCCGAGGCCGCCGACCAGCGTCATCAGCACGACCTCGCCCGACATCGACCAGTGCACGTCGGTGAGCGACGCCAGCTGGAACACGATCGCCTTGGTCGAGCCGGCAAGCCCCGCCAGCGTCGCCGAGAGCACGAAGACCGCGAGCTTGTACTGGTTGGCGCGGTAGCCGAGCGAGATCGCGCGCGGCTCGTTGTCGCGGATCGCCTTGCAGACCTGGCCGAAGGGCGAGTGGATGATGCGGTACATCGCCAGCAGCCCGGCCATGAAGATCGCCGCGACCAGCCAGTACAGCGCCCGGTCGTCGGAAAGGTCGATCAGGCCGAAGAGCCGTCCGCGCGGCACGGCCTGGATACCGTCCTCGCCGCCGGTGAAGCGCGGCGTCTGCAGCGAGAAGAAGAACACCATCTGCGCCAGCGCCAGCGTGATCATGGCGAAGTAGATGCCCTGGCGCCGGATCGCCAGCGCCCCGAAGACGGCGCCGAGCGCCGCCGAGACGGCCGTGCCGAGCAGGATCGCCAGTTCCGGGGTGAGGCCCCAGTTCTTGGCGGTGTAGGCGCAGACATAGCTCGCCATGCCGAAATAGGCGGCGTGGCCGAAGGAGAGCAGGCCGCCATAGCCGAGCAGGAGATTGAAGGCGAGCGCGAACAGCGCAAAGCACAAAACCTTCATGACGAAGACCGGATAGGCGACGAAGGGCGCGATCACGAGCGCGATGGCGAGCCCGATCATGATGGCGCGGTGCAGGCGCAGCGTGCCCTTGTCGGCTTCGCCCGGCAGGATCGCGGCGGATGCGTCGGTGGCGCGGTCCTGGAGTGAAACTGCGTCGGCCATGGTCAAATCCTCCACCCGTCATTGCGAGCGTAGCGAAGCAATCCAGGGGGCGTCGCGCGGGAAGCTGGATTGCTTGCCTGCGCTCGCAATGACGAAAGACACATCACGCGGCCCGTCCGAACAGGCCGGCAGGCCGCACCAGCAGCACCAGCACCATGATGATGAAGATCACGGTGGCGGACGCCTCCGGATAGAACACCTTGGTCAGCCCCTCGATCAGCCCGAGCGAAAAGCCGGTGACGATGGCGCCGAGGATCGAGCCCATGCCGCCGATCACCACGACGGCGAAGACGACGATGATCAGGTCGGCGCCCATGTTCGGGTTGACCGAGTAGATCGGCGCGGCGAGCACGCCGGCAAAGCCCGCCAGCGCCACGCCGAAGCCATAGGTCAGCGTCACCAGCAAGGGCACGTTGATGCCGAAGGCCTGGGTCAGGGTCGGGTTCTCGGTTGCGGCGCGAAGGTAAGCGCCGAGCCTGGTCTTCTCGATCAGGAACCAGGTCGAAAGGCAGACGACCAGCGAGGCGATGACGACCCAGCCGCGATAATAGGGCAGGAACATGAAGCCGAGATTCTGGCCGCCGCGCAGTTCCGCCGGAATCTGGTAGGGCAGGCCCGAGGAGCCGTAACTGTTGCGGAACAGGCCCTGGATGATCAGCGCCAGGCCGAAGGTCAAAAGCAACCCGTAGAGATGGTCGACATGCGCGATGCGCTTCAGCAGCAATCGCTCGATCGCGACGCCGGTGGCGCCGACCGCCAGCGGCGCCAGCAGCAATGCGACCCAGTAGTTGATGCCGAGATAGTTCAGGCACATCCAGGCGACGAAGGCGCCCATCATGTACTGCGCGCCATGGCTGAAGTTGATGATGTTGAGCAACCCGAAGATCACCGCCAGCCCGAGGCTGAGGATCGCATAGAACGAGCCGTTGATCAGGCCCAGAAGGACCTGGCCGAACAGCGCCTGGGGCGGGATACCGAGAAGTTCGAACATGATCAGACCCCGAGATAGCCGTGCAGCTTGTCGATATTGGCGTCGAGCTGGTCATTGGGGATCATGTCGATCACCTTGCCCTGCTCGACGACATAATGCCGGTCGGCGACGGTCGCGGCGAAGCGGAAGTTCTGTTCGACCAGGATGATCGTGTAGCCCTCCTGCTTGAGCTTGCGGATGGTCGCGCCGATCTGGTCGATGATGACGGGTGCGAGCCCTTCCGTCGGCTCGTCGAGCAGCAGGAAATGTGCACCGGTGCGCAGGATGCGCCCGATCGCCAGCATCTGCTGCTCGCCGCCGGAGAGCTGGGTGCCCTGGCTCTTCAGCCGCTCCTTGATGTTCGGGAAGAGCGTGAAGATCTGCTCCAGCGAGAGCCCGCCCGGGCGCACCCGGGGCGGCAGCATCAGGTTCTCCTCGACGCTGAGGGAGGCGTAGATGCCGCGCTCCTCCGGCACGTAGCCGATGCCGAGCCGGGCGATCGCGCGCGAGGGCAGGGAGATCGTCTCGGTCCCTTCCAGCACGACCGAGCCCTTGCGCTTGCCGATCACGCCCATGATCGATTTCAGCGTCGTGGTCTTGCCGGCGCCGTTGCGACCGAGCAGCGTCACCACCTCGCCAGGCGCGACGTCGAAGTCGATGCCGTGCAGCACATGCGATTCGCCGTACCAGGCCTCGAGCCCGCGCACCT
>DATDBB010000307.1:0-2779 GCA_036525085.1 Allobosea sp. | reverse complement strand
GCCCAGGGAGCGGACCGGATCTCGCTCGACACGCTGCGCACCATGCAGGTCGCGCTGCCCGGCGGGCGCTCGGTGCCGCTCTCGCAGTTCGTGACCTTCAGCTACGATCTCGACGCGCCGCTGATCTGGCGCCGCGACCGGGTGCCGACGCTGACCGTCGCCTCCGACATCAAGCCGGGCGTGTTGCCGGAGACGGTCGTCTCCGCGCTGGCGCCCGCCATCGAGGAGTTGCGCAAGACCTTGCCGCCCGCCTATGGCATCGCCACCGGCGGCACGGTCGAGGAGAGCGCGACCTCGCAGGCCTCGGTGATCGCGGTCGTGCCGGTGATGCTGCTGATCATGTTCACCGTGCTGATGGCGGAGCTACGCAGCTTCAAGCTCTTCGCCATCGTTATCAGCATCGCGCCGCTGGGCATGATCGGCGTCGTCGGCGCGCTACTCCTGTCGGGCAAGCCGCTCGGCTTCGTCGCGCTGCTCGGCGTGCTCGCGCTGATCGGCATCATCACCAAGAACGCGGTGATCCTGATCGGGCAGATCGAGTCGGAGCGCGCGGCCGGCAAGAGCATCACGGACGCCGCGCTCGACGCCGCCTCGACCCGCTTCCGGCCGATCATGCTGACGGCGGTCTCGACCGTGCTGGGCATGATCCCGATCGCGCCGACCGTGTTCTGGGGGCCGATGGCCTTCGCGATCATGGGCGGCCTCCTGGTCGCAACCGTGCTGACCCTGATCCTGCTGCCGGTGCTCTATGTCACGGTGTTCGGCGGGGCTTCGCCCGCTGCCGACAAGCCGCAGCCTCTCGGCAAGGGCCCGAGCACCGGCCAGGCGAAGGGCAAGGGCAAGCCCTCTCGAACCGCGGGAGCGACAGCACGATGACCTCTCGTCCCGTCCACGCCATGAGGCCGCATCGTCTGTCTCCGTTCGGCCGCGTATCCGGCCGACCTCTGCTGGGCAAACCGTTGCTCGGTCTCACGCTGCTGCTCGCGCTCACTGCCTGCGACCGTGCCGAGAAGGCTGCGCCAACGGCCGGCCGCCCGGTGCAGGTGGTCAAGGTCGAGGCGAGCAAGCTCGCCGGCGGCCTCGATCTCAGCGGCGAGATCCAGGCCGAGAAGACCGTGTCGCTCGCCTTCCGCATCGCCGGGCGGATCACAGAGCGGCCGGTCAATGTCGGCGACAAGGTCGCGCCCGGCCAGATCGTCGCCCGGCTCGACCGGACGATCGAGACCAATGCCGTAACCGCTGCGCGTGCCGCGCTCGAGGCGGCACGCGGCGAGGTCGTGACCGCGCGCAACACCTTCGAGCGGCAGGAACGGCTGATGGGCCAGGGCTTCACCACCCGGCCGCGCTTCGACGCCGCCCTGAAGGCACAGGAAGCCGCACAGGCCGCGCTCGAGAATGCCGAGGCCCAGCTCGAACTGGCGCAGGACAGGCTCGGCTTCACGGATTTGCGGGCCGATGTCGCCGGCGTGGTGACGGCGCGCAGCGCCGAGCCCGGCGAGGTCGTGCTGCCCGGACAGGCGATCGTCCAGATCGCGCGCGAGGATGGCCGCGACGCCGTGTTCAACGTCCCGGCCAGACTTCTGGAAGGGAAGACCGGCGAACTGGTCGTCCGGGTGACGCTGGCCGAGGCGCCGGGCGTCAGCGCCATCGGGCAGATCCGCGAGGTCTCGCCGCAGGCCGATCCGGTGACGCGGACCTTCCAGGTCAGGGTCGGGCTGCAGGATCCGCCCGAGGCGATGCGGCTGGGCTCGACGGTGGTGGGGTCGATCGAGACCGCATCCGCCGTGATCATGTCGATCCCGGCAACGGCCCTGACCCAGTCGGGCACTTCGCCGGCGGTCTGGATCGTCGATCCCGCCAAATCGACCGTCAGCCTGCGCCCGATCGACATCCTGCGCTTCGACCCCGACCACGTCATCATTTCGCAGGGCCTCGCGCCCGGCGACACCATCGTCGCGGGCGGCGTCCAGGCGCTGCATCCCGGCCAGAAGGTGGCGCCGCTGTCGGCAGCGGGCGCGCGCAGCGCCGCAGCCGGCGCGGTCAAGGCCCCGGGCTGACTGTACCGGGTAGCGGACCCACATCCGCAAAGACAGCCGAAACCTCAACCGAAGGAACCGAGAACATGAGCGATCTGGTCTTCATCGCATTCCCGACCGAGGAAAAGGCCGAGGAGGTCCGCAAGAAGGTGCTCTCGCTGCAGCGCGAATACCTGATCGAGCTCGGCGACGCCGTCGTCGTGGTCAAGGACCAGGCCGGCCACATCAAGCTCAACCAGCTGATGAACCTGACCACGACCGGCGCGGCCTCGGGCGCGCTCTGGGGCACGCTGATCGGCTTCATCTTCATGGCGCCGCTGCTGGGCACCGCGCTCGGTGCGGCGTCGGGCGCGCTCGGCGGCAAGCTGACCGATGTCGGCATCAACGACCAGTTCATGAAGGACACGGCCGCCGCGCTGCAGCCGAACACGGCCGGGCTGTTCCTGCTGATCCGCAAGATGACCACGGACAAGGTGCTGGCCGATCTGCGCGGAAGCGGCGGCACGCTGATGAGCACCTCCTTCGACGAGACCAAGGAAGCAGCCCTGCGCGAGGCGCTGGCGGCCGCGGCGCCCAGCGGGACGGCTGCCGGTACTTCGCAGGCCCCTGCCGCGACATGAGCGGTGCCGGAGCGGCCGGGCCACTGGCGGAGCGGGCGCAATGGGCGCTCGCGACCGCACGGCTCGACGACTTCCAGCCGCTTCTGCCGGCGGAAGCGGAGGTCGTCGCCCGGCTGCTCAGCG
>DATDBB010000306.1:0-13876 GCA_036525085.1 Allobosea sp. | reverse complement strand
CAGGTCTCCGATCTCCTCGGCAATCGCCGCCTTGTCGCCCGAGGCCAGCGCTTCGTCGATCTCGGCCGTTTCCTCGCGGATCTTGTCGAGGACGAGGCGCGCGTCGTTCCAGTCGAAGCCGACGGTCGAGGCCCGGGCCTGCAGCTTCCAGGCGCGGGTGAGGGCGGGCAGTCCCTGCGTCACGCCGGCGAGCACGCCCTTCTCCTCGACCTGATCGGGCAAGCCGGCCGCCTGCCGGGCCGCGGCCTTGTCGGCCTTCTCCTGCGCCTTGATCCGGTGCCAAAGCGTCTTGACCTCGGCAGGCGACAGATCGCGCGCCTCGCCGAAGACATGCGGATGGCGCCGGATCAGCTTGGCGGTGATCGCCTCGACCACATCGGGAAAGGCGAAGGCGCCTTCCTCCTCGGCCATCCGGGCATGGAAGGCGACCTGGAGCAGGAGGTCGCCGAGCTCGTCCTTGAGATCGAAACGGTCGCCTCGCGCGATCGCATCTGCGACCTCATAGGCCTCCTCGATCGTGTAGGGCGCGATCGAGGCGAAATCCTGCTCGAGATCCCAGGGGCAGCCGGTGCCAGGCGTGCGCAGCGCCGCCATGATCTCGATCAGCCGGGCGATGTCGCTGGAAGGCTTCAACGCTGAAAATCTCCGTAAAGTGGGCTACGGTTCCTCCCATGATTCAAGTCACGCCGTCCATCGCCATCGACGAAAGCGAGATCGAGGAAAGCTTCGTGCGCGCCTCCGGTCCAGGCGGCCAGAACGTCAACAAGGTCTCCAGCGCGGTGCAGTTGCGTTTCGACGCGAGACGATCCGCCTCGCTGCCCAATGACGTCGCGATCCGGCTGATGAAGCTCGCCGGCAGCCGGCTGACGCAGGATGGCGTCATCGTCATCGTCGCGCAGGCCCAGCGCAGCCAGAAGCGCAACCGCGAGGAGGCTTTGGAGCGGCTGCTGGAGATGATCCGCGAAGCCGCCGTGCGCCCGCAGGCACGCCGGCCCACCAAGCCGACCAAGGCCTCGAAGGAGCGCCGGCTGGTCTCCAAGGACAAGCGCTCCTCGATCAAGGCCGGCCGTGCCAAGCCGGGCGCCGATTGATGGAGGCGCCATCAGGTCGAACTGATGAAGGTCGCCGCGAGCGCCGGGCGCCGCGCCGCATCACCGTCGATTATCTCCAGCGCGCGGCGATGCACTACCTCGAACGCTATTCCGCTCCGGCTGCGCAGTTGCGCCGCGTTCTGGCGCGCAAGGTCGTGCTGAGCTGCCGGCACCATGGCCTGGAGCCGGCAGCGTTCGATGCCATGCTCGACGAGGTCGTGGCGCGCTGCGTCGCCTCCGGGCTGGTCGACGACCAGCGTTTTGCGGAAGCACGGGCGGCGACGCTGCGGCGGCGGGGGCGGTCTTCACGCGCGGTGGCAGCCAGTCTCGCGGCCAAGGGCGTTGCCCGCGATCTGGCCGCGGAGGCGAGCGAAAGCAGCGCGGAGGACGAACTGGCGGCGGCGACGAAGACGGCGCGGCGCAAGCGGCTCGGCCCCTGGAGCCGCGGCGATCGTGCCGCCAGCCGCCAGAAGGACCTCGCGGCGATGGCGCGGGCCGGCTTCCCGATGACTATCGCCCGCGCCGTGATCGACGGCGCGGGCGATGAGGAGATCGATGGCAGGTGAGGGCAGGCTATTGCGCCCGGCTCATTCGAGCTTGACCTGCGCGTCGGTCACCACCTTGCCCCAGCGCGCGACCTCGGCAGTGACGAATTTGCCGAATTCGTCGCCGGACAGGGTCGGGATCGGCGAGCCGTTCTTCTTCCAGGCCTCCGAGATGACGGGCGACTGCAGGGCCTTGGCGACCTCGGCGCGCATCCGCGCAACGATCTCGGGCGGCGTGCCCTTGGGCGCCCAGAGCGCATACCAGGTCGCGACCTCATAGCCTTCGAGGCCGGCTTCCTTCGCTGTCGGCACGTCCGGAATCGCATCCGAGCGCGTCGCAGCCGCAACGGCCAGTCCCCGCAGGCGCCCGCTCTGGATCTGCGGCGCCGAGGAGCCGAGACCGTCGAACAGGACGTCGACCTGACCCGCGACGATGTCCTGCAGCGCCGGTCCGGCGCCGCGATAGGGCACATGCGTCAGGTTCGTCTTGGTCTGTAGCTTGAAGAGTTCGCCGGCGAGGTGGTGCGTCGTGCCGTTGCCGGCCGAGGCGTAGTTCAGCTTGTTGGGATTAGCCTTGGCGAAGGCGATCAGCTCGGCGACCGTCTTCGCCTCGACCTTCGGATGGACGACGATGACCTGCGGCGGCTGCGCGATCACGGCGATCGGAATGAAGTCGGTCTGGATGTTGTAGTCGAGCTTCGGGTAGAGCGCCGGCGCGATGGCGTGGTGGGCTGCACCGACGAAGAAGCCGTAGCCGTCCGGCTGCATCTTGGCCGCCGCCGAGGCGCCGACGGTGCCGCCGGCCCCGCCACGGTTTTCGATGATGATGCGCTGGCCGAGCTGCTGGTCGAGCTGGGCGGCCAACGGGCGGGCGAAGGCATCGGTGCCGCCGCCGGCCGGGAAGGGCACGATGAATGTGATCGGCCTCTGCGGCCAGGCCTGAGCATGCGCCGTGCCGGCCGCGGCGATGCAGAGCCCTGCTGCCGCGGCGAGCACGGCAAGGGAACGTGACGTGGTCATGGAAATGGATACCTCCCTGTGAATGTTGCGAGCGGCTCTTGGCGGCCGCTGGTCTCTCGCCGAAGCGGGAAGACGATCATCGCGCCGGATTAGGGCATTCGGCGATCATCCTGACAAGCCTGTCATTTGGAAGGGGGTATCGGCCCTGCGGCCGTCGCTGCTATGCCGGGATGGATCGCCTCGGGAGACCCATGCCGCATGAGCCGTCTCGATAGCTTCATCCGCCGCCTCGAGGCTCAACGCCGGATGCTGGATTGGGCCGCGGCCGAGATCGCGGGGCATCCCGGCCTCGTGCTCGAGCTCGGCCTTGGCAACGGCCGAACCTATGACCATCTGCGCGAGCTCCTGCCGGAGCGCGACATCCATGTCTTCGAGCGTGACGTCAGCCCCAATCCGGATTCGATGCCGCCAACCGACAGGCTGGTGGTGGGCGAAATGGCGGTGACGCTGCCGGCCTTCGCCGCGCGCTATGGCCGCTGCGCCGCGTTGATTCACGTCGATGTCACGACCGGCGTGCCTGAGCGCGACCGGGTGCTGTTCGCCTGGCTGCCTGGCCATGTCGCGGCGCTCGCAGCGCCGGACGCGCTCGTGCTCAGCGGTTGGGATCTCGAACACACCTCGCTTGCCGCGATCGTACTGCCGGAGGGCGTCCCCGCTGGGCGCTACTTCGCCTATCGCCGTATTGGCTGAGGCGGCGATCCCTAGAGAATGCGTCGCCGCAGCGTAGCCCCAACCTGCTCGACAGCCACGACGAGCGCGAAGACGGCGAGGATGATCGTCAGCGCGGTATCATAGTCGAACAGGTCGAAGGCGACCTTCAGTTCGACACCGATGCCGCCGGCCCCGACCAGTCCCAGCACGACCGAGGCGCGCGTCGCCTTCTCGACGCAGAACAGCGAGGTCGCAATGAAGGATGGCATCGCGTTGGGAACGACCGCCGAGAAGATGAGGCCTGTCTTGCTGGCTCCGATGGTGGAGAGGGCCTCGCGCGGTCCCTTGTCGGTCTCCTCCATCGCCTCCGCGAAGAAGCGCCCGGCATAACCGATCGTGTCGATCATCAGCGCCAGCACGCCGGCTGCGGGACCGAGGCCGACGGCGATGACGAAGAACAGCGCCCAGATCAGGTCCGGCACGGTGCGGAAGAAGGCGATCAGCCCGCGCGCCAGCGTCCGCACGACCGGATGCGGCGAGAGACCGTCCGCGGCCAGCACCGCCAACGGAAAGCTCAAGATCAGGCCCAGCACGCAGCCCGACACCGCCATCTGGAAGGTCGTGGCCAGCGACCAAAGGATCGAGTCGATCCGCGACAGGTCGGGCGGGAACATCCGGCCAAGGATGTTGCCCATATAGGGCACGCCCCGGATCAGCTTCTCGGCGGAGAGTTCGGAGCCGCTGAACGCCCAGACTATGAGCGCCAGCGCCAGAAACGAACCGATGAAGGCGGTCGCGCTCGGCCGGGCGAAACGATCGGCCGTCGCGGGCAGGCGAGGGGAGGCGGACAGACTCATGCCAGGGCCACCACCGGCGCGGCCGCCGGCTGATCGTTTGCCGGTAACGCGGTCGGCTCCTCGAAGAAGGCGGCGAGTTCGCTCTCGTTGCAATGCAGCGCGCGGCGATCGAGCGCGATGCCGCCCTGTCCCAGGCCGACGATCCGGTCCGAGAACCGCAGCGCATGCGCCATGTGATGCGAGACGAAGATCAGGCCGAGCCCCTTGTCGCGGGTCAGGCGGAACAGCAGTTCCATGACCTCGCGGCCGGCTCGCGGATCGAGGCTGGCGTCGGGCTCGTCGGCCAACACGAGCTCCGGGCGCTGCATCAGCATGCGCGCGATGGCGACGCGCTGAGATTGGCCACCTGAGAGCGAATCGGCTCGTTGCAGCGCCTTGTCGGCCAGCCCGACGGCTTCGAGGCAGGCCATGGCCTCGTCGCGGACCTCGGCCGGCGCGAGCGACTGCATCCAGGTCCGTGGGCCGGAGCGGCGCGATTGCACGCCATGGACGACATTCGACAGGGCGCTCATGCGGGCGACCAGGTTATGCTTCTGGAAGACCACGCCGACCCGCGCCCGGAAGCGCTTCAGCGCCGTGTCGCGCAAGCCTCCGACGGTCTCGCCGAGCACGCAAATCCGGCCCGCATCGGCTTCGGCGAGGCGAACGATCATCCGCAGAAGAGTGGATTTTCCGGTGCCGTTGGCGCCGATCAGAGCCAGAGACTGCGCAGCCGGCACCGTCAGGTCGAGGCCGCTGATGATCTCGCGCCGGCCGAAGCTCTTGCGCAGGCCGTCGATGGCGACGACGGGGGAGGGTTCCCCCGTCGGGGCGGGAATGGCGCTGGATCGCGCGACCATCACTCGATGAACTTGTTGAATTCGGTGATGCCGATGGTGGCGTAGATCGCCCGGACATAGTCGTAGTCGGTGTCCTTGACCTCGGGCAGGAAGACGCCGCCCTGGAACTTGCGGTTGTCGTCGGTGCCGGTGGTGACGGCCTTCATCAGGTCGCCGCCATGCTCGAGGAAGGCCTTGCGGATCTTGGCCACGACCTCGGGCTTCACCTTGGGGCTGGCGATCATCACGTCGTTGGGGAGGTCGCGGCCACGCGCCACGACCGCGAATCCGGTCTTCGAGTCGCTCTCGCGGATGCGCTGCAGATGGGTCAGGTTCAGGCCGATGGCGGCGATGTCGCCGCGCTTCATCGCCTCGACGGCGACGTTGCGCTTCACGAAGATCGGCTTGTAGTCGACATTATACTTCAGGCCCGCGTCGGCCAGCGCCTGGGCCGGGCCGAGATGCTGCGACGTCGACCCGATTTCGCCGAAGGAGATCGTCTTGCCCTTGAGATCGGCGACCGACTTGACCGGCCCAGATGCCAGGACCGCGACCTGCGCGAAATAATCCGGACGCTGCCAGCCGACCACCGGCACCGCCTGGGTGCGCGCCTTGAACACGACATACTCGGCCGGCCCGGTCAGGACGAAATCGACCTGGCCCGCCGCCATCGCCTCGACCGCGGCGGTGCGGCCCGACACGGCGAAGAACTGGACCTTCACGTCCGCCACCTTCTCGAGCGCGGCCTTGAATGGGCCGAACTCGCGCTGCAGCGATTCCGCGCCGTCGATATCCGTGACCGCGAAGCGGATCGATTCCTGTGCCTGCACGGCGGGGCCCGACAGCAGCGCGGCGGCGGCGACGAGTGCAAAGGTCAGCTTCTTCAGCATCGCGTTTCTCCCTGGATCACTGCGGTGGCGGTAGGGCGGCCGCATGACGGGCCAGTGACGGCAGCGCCACGGTTCGATGACGCGGGCCGTCATCCGTTCGTCATGGACAGCCTGCATGGGCCGTGCGCCTGCGGCATTGCCGCCGGGCATTGGAGAAGGCGAGATGGCGATCCACATCAGCGGCGGGCGCGTGCTGCTCGACGAGTTCGCGAGCACCGACATCGCGACCGATGGTGCACTGATCTCCGCCCTCGACGGCCCGGCGACGCGATCCGGCGATCTTCGCCTCGACGCGACCGGACTGCTCGTTCTGCCGGGCATCGTCGACTGCCATGGCGACGCCTTCGAGCGCCACATCATGCCGCGCCCGAAGGTCGCCTTCGACATCGACCTGGCCCTGCGCGACGCCGATCGCGCGCTGCTCGCCAGCGGCATCACCACGGCCTTCCACGGCGTCACCTGGTCCTGGGAGCCGGGCCTGCGCAGCAGCGAGAATGCCCGCGCCCTGTTCGGCCGAATGGCAGCGCTTGCGCCCGAACTCGGGGCCGATACGCGCTTCCACCTGCGCCACGAGACCTTCAATCTCGATGCCGAAGCCGAAATCCTCGACTGGCTCGCGACGGGCAGGGTGGGGTTGCTCGCCTTCAACGACCACACCGAAGGCACGCTGAAGACACGGCACCGCCCGGACAAGGTCGGCAAGATGGTCGAGCGCTCGGGACTCTCCGCCGATGGCTTCGCGTCGCTGGTCGAGAGCGTCTATGCCCGCAAGGACGAGGTCGCGGCGTCGATTGGGCGGCTGGCCGCGGCTGCCCGCGCACAGGGCGTGCCGATGCTCTCCCATGACGACATGACGCCCGAGATGCGGCGCTGGTATCGCGGTCTCGGTGTCGCCGTGGCGGAATTCCCGATCGACGAGGTCACCGCGCGGGAGGCCGCCGCCCACGGCGAGGCGATCGTCTTCGGCGCGCCGAATGTCGTGCGGGGAGGGTCCCATACCGGCTGCCCGGCTGCGGAGGAGATGGTGCGCGCCGGCCTCTGCACCATCCTGGCATCGGACTACTACTACCCGGCGCTGCTGCTGGCGCCCTTCGTCCTGGCTCGCAACGGTTCAGCGGACTTTGCCGATGCCTGGGCGCTGGTTTCGAAGGCGCCGGCGCAGGCCTTCGGGCTGTGGGATCGCGGCGTCATCGCGGCCGGCAAGCGCGCCGATCTGATCCTGGTCGAAGACAAGGCCCATCCGCGCGTGGTCGCGGTGATCGCGGCGGGCAAGCTGGTCCATCTGACCGATCGGGCAGTCCTGGCCTGAAGCGATGAAGCGGTCCTCGGCATCGTCGCGTCCCGACGCCGGCATCCGCCTCATGGTTGGCTGGCATGCCGGAGACGAGCTTGTGCGGATGCAGCATCCGGCAAATACATGGTCTCGATTCCTCGGCAGCGAAGCGCTCGGCCGCCAGGCGGCTGTCGCGACGCGAGAGGCACAAAGCGCGCGAGAGGTCGTCGAAGCCTGATGTCCACTTCCTCCAGCCCGGGCAACGCTCCAGGCGGCGCCGGAGGCCTTGCCCTGATCGTCGGGCTCGGCGTCACACAGGTCATCGGCTACGGCGCGCTCTACTACGCCTTCGCGGTGCTGGCGCCGCGCATGACCGCGAGCTTTGGCTGGGCGCCGGAATGGACCTATGGCGGCTTTGCCGCGGGGCTGCTGGCCGGGGGGCTGGTTGCGCCGGTCGTCGGCCGCATGATCGACAACTATGGCACGCGGCTGGTGATGAGCATCGGCTCGGTCCTGGCTGGACTGGCTTTGTTCGCATTGGCGCAGGCGAGGGGGCCGATCAGCTACTTCGCCGCGATGATCGCGCTGGAAGCGGTCGCAACGATGGTGCTCTACGACGCCGCCTTCGCCGCGTTGACGCAGGCGCGCGGAGCCGGCGCGCGCCGCTCCATCAGCCAACTCACCCTGATCGGCGGCTTCGCATCGACGCTGTTCTGGCCGCTGACGACGGCGCTGCTGGCCGAATTCGACTGGCGAGACATCTACCGCATCTATGCCGTCCTGCAGTTCGTGCTCTGCCTGCCGCTGCATGCATTCCTGCTGCCGGGCCGTGCGCGCGCCAAGGCGCATGCCGCGCCTGCGAGCCCGGGCGGCGCGGCGGGCGCAGGAGACTATCTCGAGGGCGATGCGCGACGTTCCGCCTTCCTGCTGCTGGCGCTCGCTTTTTCGCTGCAGGGCTTTGTCGTCTCGGCGATGTCGGTGCATATGCTGACGATGCTGCAAGGGCTGGGGCTCAGTGCGGCCGTGGCGGTCGGGATCGGCGCGATGGTCGGGCCGTCACAGGTGGCGGGCAGGCTGGTCGAGATGCTGTTCGGTACCGGGGTGCGGCCCGTGACCACCGCCTGGACATCGGGATTGCTGATGCCGCTCGGCTTCCTGCTGCTGCTGGCCGGCGGCATGACGGCGACGCTCGCCGGGCTGTTCGCGATCGCCTATGGCGTCAGCATGGGGCTGGGTTCGATCGTGCGCGGGACGGTGCCGCTGCAGCTGTTCGGTCCGGCCGGCTATGGCGCGATGCTGGGCAAGCTCTCGGCACCCGGGCTCGTGATCAAGGCGGCGGCGCCGCTCGCCTTCGCCATCCTGATCGAGCGCGCGGGGCAGGTGCCGAGCATGCTGCTGCTGATCGCGTTCTCGACCATCGCGGCGATCGCATTGTTTGCGCTGGCAAGGAAAGTCAGCCGCATCTGAGCCGGACGATCAATGGGCGCTGCGGCCGCCGGCAATCAACCGGATGGCAGCAGGGAACATCCGTCAGATGCTCAATGCGTGATTCGCATAAGACATATTATGGAACTGAAATCGATGCCGCGGGGGCTTTGACGGGAGCTATTGCGACGTCGAACGTGATCCGCATGCCGTCGAACGCAACATCAATGTCCGGTGGCAACCTGTTGCGAAGGCGATTGTAATCGAGGTCGGAGTGCAGATCGGTCAGGATCGCGCGCTTCGGCCGCAGTTCCTCGATCGTCGCCAGCGCCTGCGCCACGGTGAAATGGCTCGGATGCGGCGTCTCGCGCAGGCAGTCGAGGATCAGCACGTCGAGCCCGGCGAGCGCGAGCTTGGCTTGCGGCGGGATCAGGCTGACATCGGGCACGTAGCCGACATCGCCGAAACGAAAGCCGAGCGCCTCATAGTTTGGACCATGCTCGACGGCGAGCGGCAGCGCGACGATCTCGCCGCCGGCTCCCTGGACGACCACGGGCGTGCCGGCCGCCATCGGTCGCCAGTCGAGGATCGGCGGATACAGGCTGCCCGGCGGCGTCTCGAACAGATAGGAGAAGCGGCCGCCCAGCGAATGCATCGTGGTCGCGTCGGCATGGACGATGATGCGGTGGCGATTGTGCAGGACCAGCGCGCGCAGATCGTCCACGCCATGGGTATGGTCGGCATGGTCGTGGCTGAACAGGACGGCGTCGAGATCCGGGACATCCGCATCGAGAAGCTGCTCGCGCAAATCCGGCGAGGTGTCGACGAGCAGCCGTGTCGTGCCGGCTTCCTGAGTGCGCTCGACGAGGATCGAACAGCGGCGCCGCCGGTTCTTCGGCTCGGACGAATCACAGTCGCCCCAGCCCGAGCCGGGCCTCGGTACGCCGCCCGATGAACCGCAGCCGAGGATCGTCAGCGTGTAGGCCATCGCCGCCCGCCGCCTCAGGCCACCCGCGCGACGGGCGCAGCGTGGTCCATCTTCCAGTAGCAGCGGCGCGCATTCGCCGTGGTCAGCGCAGCGACCTCGTCGAAGGAGACGCCGATCGCGTCCCCGAGAGTCTTCGCTGTTTCAACGACATAGGACGGCTCGTTGCGCTTGCCCCTGAACGGAACGGGCGCGAGATAGGGCGCATCGGTCTCGACCAGCAGATGGTCTTTCGGAACGAGCCGCGCGATTCGGCGCAATTCTTCCGAGGTCTTGAAGGTCAGGATGCCGGAGAACGAGACATAGAGGCCGAGCTCGACGCCGGCCATCGCCAGGGCTTCGCCGGCGGTGAAGCAATGCAGGATGGCAGGGAAGGCGCCCTTCCCCATCTCATCGCGCAGGATCGCGATCATGTCGTCATCGGCTTCGCGGGAATGGATCACCAGCGGGAGCTGGGTGATGCGCGCGGCGGCGATATGGACGCGCAAGCCCTGGGTCTGGGCCTCGCGAGGGCTCTTGTCGTAGTGGTAGTCGAGCCCGGCCTCGCCGATGGCGACGCAGCGCGGGTGGGCCGACAGCGCCACGAGCTGCTCGACCGTGACGTCCAATTCCTCATGCGCGCCATGGGGATGCGTGCCGACGCTGCACCAGACCGACGGGAAGCGCTCGGCGATGGCCGCATAGGTCGAGAAACGTGTGACCCGGGTCGAGATCGTGACCATGCGGCCGACGCCGGCGGCCTCCGCCCGCGCGACGTAGGATCCGAGACCCTCGGCGAAGTCGGGGAAGTCGAGATGGCAATGGGTGTCGATCAGCATCAGGCGCCTCTGCTCGGCTCCCCTTGGCCGGCCTCCGGCTCGACATAGCGCGGGAAAATGCCGCTCGGCGTCGGCAGAGCGGTGCCGGGGCTAAGCCGACCGCCCTCGCCCAGCGCCGCGAAGCTGCGCGCCTCAGCGGCGACGCCGAGAAGGTCCAAGAGCTTTGCCATCGCAACCGGCATCACCGGCTGGACGAGGATCGCGACCTGCCGCAGCACTTCGGCGGTGACGTAGAGCACGGTGTCGCGCCGCGCCGGATCGCTCTTGGACAGGCGCCAGGGTTCGTTGGCGGCGAAATAGCGGTTCGCCTCCGCCACCACCGCCCAGATGTCGGCCAGCACGATATGGAGCGCGAAATCGCGCATGGCGTCGCGCGCCTTCGCCAGCGCGCCGTCGGCCAGCGCCAGCATCGCCTTGTCGCCTTCCGTCAGGGCGCCGCAGGCCGGCACCTTGCCCTCGCAGTTCTTCGCGATCATCGACAGGGAGCGCTGGGCCAGATTGCCGAGGTCGTTGGCAAGGTCGGCATTGATGCGACCGACGATCGCCTCATGGCTGTAGTTGCCGTCCTGGCCGAAGGAGACCTCGCGCAGGAAGAAATAGCGCAACTGATCGACGCCGTAGACGTCGGCAAGCGCGAAGGGATCGACGACATTGCCGAGCGACTTCGACATCTTCTCGCCCTTGGAGAGCAGGAAGCCATGGCCGAAGACGCGCTTGGGCAGCGGCAGCCCGGCCGACATCAGGAAGGCCGGCCAATAGACCGTATGGAAGCGCACGATGTCCTTGCCGATGATATGGACGTCGGCCGGCCAGTAATGCGCGCGCGGATCGGCCGGATCGGGAAAGCCCGTCCCGGTGACGTAATTGTTGAGTGCATCGACCCAGACATACATCACGTGCTTCGGGTCGCCCGGCACGGGCAGCCCCCAGTCGAAGGTCGTGCGGCTGATCGAGAGATCCTCCAGCCCGCCCTTCACGAAGGAGACGATCTCGTTCTTGCGCGTCGGCGGCGAGATGAAGTCCGGCACCTCGTCGTAGAGCTTCAGGAGCTTGTCCTGATAGGATTTGAGGCGGAAGAAGTAGCTTTCCTCCTCGACCCATTCGACCGGGGTGCCCTGCCCGCCCAGGCGCGTGCCGTCGGGCAGGAGCGTTGTCTCCTCCTCACCATAGAAGGCCTCGTCGCGGATCGAATACCAGCCGGCATATTTCGACAGGTAGATGTCGCCATTGGCCTCCATCCGCCGCCACAGCTCCTGCGTCGAGGGCAGATGGTCGGCGTCGGTGGTGCGGATGAAGCGGTCGAAGGAGCAGCCCAGGCGCTGCTCCATCTCCTCGAAGCGCGTGGCGATGCCGTCGACGAAGTCCTTCGGCGACAGGCCGTTCTGCGCCGCGGTGCGCTGAACTTTCTGGCCGTGCTCGTCGGTGCCCGTCATCGCGAACACGTCGTAGCCGTCGAGCCGCTTGAAGCGGGCGATCGCGTCGGACGCCACCATCTCATAGGCGTGGCCGATATGCGGCGGCCCGTTGGTGTAGTGGATCGCGGTCGTCAGGTAGAATTTCGGGGCCGTAGCCATGGTCGATCCGGAAGTTCGCTTCACGCTGCGCGCGAGCGGGCAACCGCATCCGACAGATCATGAAACATGGTCATCACCAGCGGCCGGCGGTCGAGATTGTAGGTCTCGACGTCGCGGGCAGCGCGTCCCAGCTTGTCCCATACCTCCGCGAGTGGTGCAAGACGCGCCGGTTGCGCCGCAGCATGCGCGTGGAGATGGTCGGAGAGCCATGTCTGCACCGTCTCGATCATCACGGCGAAGTCGCTTTCGCCGGCCTTTCCGGCAACATCCTCGGCCAGCGCCATGAGTGCGTTCAAGTCAATGCCGGGTAGCGCATCGAGCCGCGCCCGCACGGCCTCGACCAGCGCCAGCGTCTCGGGGGCGACATAGGTCAAAGCGCGCCGGACCGAACCGTCGGCCAGCCGGGCGGCGCGCGTCAGGGCCGAGGGGTCGAAGGGGCCGCCCATGCGCTCCAGCGCGATCTCGCCGGCCTGCGCCACCAGCGCCTCGTCGAGGGCCCCGAACGTCATCAGCCGGCAGCGCGAGCGGATCGTCGGCAGCATGCGGCCCGGCGCATGCGCCACGATCAGGAAGAGCGCGCGCGGCGGCGGCTCCTCCAGCAGCTTGAGCAGGGCGTTGGCGGCCGAGCGATCCATGTCCTCGGCCGAATCGACGATGCAGACTCGCCAGCCGCCCTCGGCCGCGCTCGAGCCGAAGCGATCGAGCACCCGCCTGACCGCATCGACGGGAATGTTGCTGGTATAGCCCTTGCCGTCGGGCTTCTGGATCCGGCGCAGCAGATGCAGGTCGGGATGGGATTGCGCCATCACGCGGCGTGTCGCCGGGTCGTTTTCCGGCATGGCGAGTGAGGTCGCCCCAGCCGCCCGGATGGTGGGATCGCCCGCGGCCAGCACGAAGCGCGCGGCGCGGTAGGCGAAGCTCGCCTTGCCGATGCCCTCGGGCCCGCCGAGCAGCCAGCCATGATGCATCCGGCCCGAGGCCAGCGCCGCCAGGAAGGCTCGTTCCTGCGCCTCATGCCCGATCAGCGCCAGCGTCTCGCGCGGATGCGGCGCGCTCGGCAGGCGGTCGGGTTCGTCGCTGGTCTGGAGCATGGCCGGTCTCTCTCGCGGAGTTCTCGTCGAGAACCTCTGCGTGTTTGATCCCCCCAGCCCGCGAGGGCAAGCCCTGCGATCTCAGGCGGCCCTTGGCATCGGCAGGCGCTCGCGGATCGCATTCCAGGCGGCTTGCGCCAGCGTCGCAGGGGGCTGCGCGGCGTCGAGCACGACGCAGCGTGACGGCTCTCTCTCGGCGATGCCCAGATAGGCCTGCCGCAGCGTACGATGGAACGCGAGCGCTTCGCCCTCGAAGCGATCGGAGCCCTCGCCCGGCGCCCTGCGGCGCGCTGCCCGCGCGAGGCCGATGGTGGGGTCGAGATCGAGAATCAGCGTCAGGTCCGGCATCAGCCCGTCGATGGTGACGGCTTCCAGTTCGGCCAGCAGCCCCGGTTCGATGCGGCCGAGCGCGCCCTGATAGGCCCGTGTCGAATCGATGAAGCGGTCGCAGATCACCCATTCGCCCCGCTCCAGCGCAGGGCGGATCAGCCGGTCGATATGGTCGATGCGTGCAGCCGAGAACATCAGCGCCTCGACGAAGGGGCCGTGCTGCTTGACCCGGCCGGACAGGATGACCTCGCGGATCGCCTCGGCCTTGGGCGAGCCGCCAGGCTCGCGCGTCACCGTCACGCGCAGGCCGAGCGCCTCGGCGCGCTCCTTCAGGCTGCGCGCCAGCGTCGACTTGCCGGCGCCCTCTCCCCTTATACACCCCTCGCAAATGTCTATCACTTCTACATAGCAACCGGCCGCTGGAGGGACCGCGACAGGAGCCTCACCTGCTATTTCACCCATAAGCGATGGCCTTTCCTATCTGATCAGAACCGTTAAGCTCCCTCGG
>DATDBB010000305.1:0-4033 GCA_036525085.1 Allobosea sp. | reverse complement strand
GCCTGAATGATCGACCTCATCCTCACCCAGACGCTGAACGGCCTGGCCTCGGCCTCGTCGCTGTTTCTCGTGGCGTCGGGTCTGTCGATCATCTTCGGCGTCACGCGCATCGTGAACTTCGCCCATGGCTCGCTCTACATGCTCGGCGCCTATCTGGCCTGGACGCTGGTGACGCACTTCGGGCCGGCGGACGCGCTCGGCTTCTGGGGTGGCGTGCTCGCCGCCGCTGCGCTGACCGGGCTGATCGGCGTGGTGATCGAGGTGCTGGTCCTGCGCCGCATCTACCAGGCGCCGGAGCTGTTCCAGCTTCTCGCGACCTTCGGCGTCGTGCTGATGATCCAGGACGTCGCGCTCGGAATCTGGGGCGCGGAGGACAAGCTCGGGCCGCGCGCGCCCGGCTTCAAGAGCTTCGTCATCATCTTCGGCAACCGCTTCCCGACCTATGAGCTGTTCCTGATCGCGGTCGGGCCGATCGTGCTGCTCATCCTCTGGCTGCTCTTCCAGAAGACGCGCTGGGGCACGCTGGTGCGAGCGGCGACGCAGGATCGCGAGATGGTCGGCGCGCTCGGGGTCAACCAGCGCCTGCTCTTCACCTCGGTCTTCGCCTTCGGCTCCATGCTGGCCGGCCTGGGCGGCGCGCTCCAGCTCCCGCGCGAGGCTGTGACCCTGCATATGGACCTCGCGATGATCTCCGAGGCTTTCGTGGTCGTGGTCGTCGGCGGGCTCGGCAGCGTCACAGGCGCCTATCTCGCAGCCGTCCTGATCGGCATCCTGCACGCCTTCGGCATCCTGATCTTTCCCAAGATCACGCTCGTCCTCGTCTTCCTGGTCATGGCGGTGGTGCTCGTGGTCAAGCCCTATGGGCTGATGGGCAAGGCCCCGGTCGGCCACGCCCGCGCCCATGGCCCGGCCGAACCATTGCTCCTACCGGCCGACCGCGCGACGAAGCTCACCGGATTGATCGCGCTGGTGATCCTCGCGCTCGCCCCGCTGGTGACGCCCGACCACATCCTGCTCACCTTGACGGAACTCGTCATCTTCGCGCTCTTCGCCGCGTCCCTGCATTTCATGATGGGGCCGGGCGGCATGGCCTCCTTCGGCCACGCCGCCTATTTCGGGCTGGGTGCCTATGGCGCGGCGCTCGCGGTGAAATGGTTGGGCGCGCCGATGGAGCCGGCGCTGCTGCTGGCGCCCTTCCTGGCGGGCATCGCCGGCGTCGTCTTCGGCTGGTTCTGCGTCCGGCTTTCGGGCGTTTATCTCGCCATGCTGACGCTCGCCTTCGCGCAGATCGCCTGGGCGACGGCCTTCCAGTCGGTCGACCTGACCGGCGGCGACAACGGCATCCTCGGCGTCTGGCCCTCGGCCTGGGCGGCCTCGAAGACGGTCTATTACTATCTCACGCTCGTCATCTGCGCGGCGGCGATCCTGGCGCTGCGGCTGACGATCTTCTCGCCCTTCGGCTATGGCCTGCGCGCGGCCCGCGACAATGCGCTGCGGGCCGAAGCCATCGGCCTCGACGTCGTCCGCATCCAGTGGGTTGCCTTCGCGGTCGCGGCCTTCTGCGCCGGCATCGCCGGCGGACTCTTCGCCTTCTTCAAGGGCTCGGTCTTCCCGACCTATATGGCGATCCCGCGCTCGGTCGATGCGCTGCTGATGGTGCTGCTCGGTGGCGTCCAGACCGTGTCCGGCCCGATCGTCGGCGCCTTCGCCTTTGCCGGCCTCTCCGAGCAGTTGATGAAGGCGACGATGTACTGGCGCTTCGTGCTGGGGCTTTCGATCGTGCTGCTGGTCGTGCTGTTCCCGCGCGGACTGGTCGGAGCGAGCCTCGCCTTGCGCGAACGCTGGCGCGGGAAATCCGATTCACCTCCCGGCGTACTCGCGGAGGCAGGCCGATGAGCGCGACCGAGCCCGTCCTCGTCGTCCGCGATCTCGCCAAGTCCTTCGGCGGCGTGCGCGCGGTCGATGGCGTCTCCTTCTCGGTCCTGCCGGGCACGATGCTGGCGCTGATCGGCCCCAACGGCGCCGGCAAGACGACCTGCTTCAACATGCTCAACGGCCAGCTTCGGCCGGATGGCGGCGACGTCGTGCTCGCGGGGCGCCCCATCACCGGCCTCAAGCCACGCATCGTTTGGCGGATGGGCGTCGGCCGCACCTTCCAGATCACCGCGACCTTCACCTCGATGACCGTGCGCGAGAACGTCCAGATGGCGCTGATCTCGCATGCCGGCGAGATCTGGAGCCCCTTTGGCCGCGCCCGTGACCGCCACCGCGACGCAGCCGACGCCTTGCTCGCGCAGGTCGGCATGGTCGAACAGGCCGAGCGCGCCTGCGGCGTCCTCGCCTATGGCGACCTCAAGCGCGTCGAGTTGGCGGTCGCGCTCGCAAACCAGCCCAGGCTGCTGCTGATGGACGAACCGACCGCCGGCATGGCGCCGCGCGAACGAATCGAGCTGATGGCGCTGACCGCGGAGATCGCCGCCGCCCGGGGCATCGCCGTGCTCTTCACCGAGCACGACATGGATGTCGTCTTCACCCACTCCGACAGTGTCATCGTGCTCGACCGCGGCCGCCTGATCGCCCATGGCACTGCCGAGGAGGTCCGCCAGGACCCCAATGTCCGCGCCGTCTATCTCGGCTCCGGCGCGACCTCGGGAGGGCACTAGCGTGACCGCGATGCTCGAGATATCCGCCCTCGACGCCTATTACGGCCGCGCCCATATCCTGCAGGGCGTCAGCTTCGCGATGAACCGCGGCGAGGTGCTGGCGCTGATGGGCCGCAACGGCGCCGGGAAGTCGACGACGATGAAGGCCGTGATGGGCCTCGTGCCACCGGCAGGCGGCGGCGTAACCTTCGAGGGCCAGCGGGTCGATGGTCGCGAGCCCTTCGAGATCGCGCGCATGGGCATCGGCTATGTGCCGGAGGACCGGCGCGTCTTCTCGGAACTCAGCGTCATGGAGAACCTTTCGGTGGCGCAGCGGCCGGCCCGTGGCGACGCGCCGCACTGGACGCCGGAGCGCCTGTTCCAGCTCTTCCCCAATCTCGGCCGCATGCGCGACCGGCCGGGCGGGGCGATGTCGGGCGGCGAGCAGCAGATGCTGACCATCGCGCGCACGCTGATGGGCAATCCCAAGCTCGTCCTGCTCGACGAGCCCTCGGAAGGGTTGGCGCCGGTCATCGTCGAGGAAATGGCCAAGACGATCCTGGCCTTGAAGGGCGAGGGGCTGACCGTGCTGATCTCGGAGCAGAACCTGCATTTTGCCGGCAATGTCGCCGATCGTGCCGCCATCATCGAAAAGGGCATCATCCGCTTCACCGGCACGATGGACGAGTTGAAGGGCAACGAGGCTGTCAGGACGCAGTATCTGTCGGTGTAGCTGCGTTGCCCTTTCAAACCCTCGGCGGTCATCCCGGGCGCAGCGAAGCGAAGACCCGGGATCCATGCCTGAACCTCGATCGGAAATGCTCCGGCATGGATCCCGGATCGGCGCCGCTTCGCGGCTTGTCCGGGATGACGCCGCGTATCAGTCGGCAGCCAAGTGCCTGTCCAGCCCACCGACGCGGCGCCACTCATCCGCCAGCGCCAGCAGCGCACCCTCGATCAGGCCGTCGCGCAGCAGCGCCTCGGCCGTTCTCGCCCCCGAAGCCAATGCCGCTACGATAGCCTCCGGAGACAAGGGACCGACGTCAACCGTGACGGCGAGATCCCCGAGATCGCTGTCGGGATCGAGCTCGCGCGCCGGCCGTCGGAACACGGCGGCATCCTGCACATTCGTCGCATTTGCAATAACGGTCGCGGCCGCATCGGCCTCGGCCGCGCTGCGCGCCAGCACCGTCACGGCATCCGCGATGCCCCGTGAGAACGAGCGTCCGCGCCAGCCGCTGGTCGCGATGCCGCGAAAATGCTGCGCAGCATTGTGCGCAGCATAAATGCGTAGGAAGCCCTCCGGCCGCGCCCGCGCGAGCGAAGGTACGACGCCGATGTCGAGGGGATGGCCGGGCGTCACGAAGACGGCGATATCGCCGCCATTGTTG
>DATDBB010000304.1:0-7973 GCA_036525085.1 Allobosea sp. | reverse complement strand
AAATCATTGACGAGATGCCCGCCGGCCAGTTCCGCCGGGCAGGCGATGCGCCCGAAGGTCTCGCCGTCGCGCGCGCTCAGGCTGAGCGTGATCGCATCCGGCTGGGGTTCGTCGACCTGCTCGAAACGGTTGGCGGCCATGGTCCTGTTTGTCCTTTCTGGTGCTGCGCTGCCGGCGACGCCGGAAGGCTCGTTGGTGTCGGTCATTTCTTCGCCGGCGGACGGCTGGCGGCCTGAGCTTGTCCCGGCCGGACCGCGCTGTAGCGGTCGAGGCGGACCTTGATCATCTCGTTGAACTTGCGGTGCACCTCGGAGACCGAGAGCGTCTTGGTCTCGCCTCCGGCTTCCGCATAGAAGATCGGCCGGTTCGCCTGTGCCGGGCGCGGCAGCAGCTCGGCCGCCTTGACGTCGGGCGTTTCCTCCATCGTCTCGATGAAGGTCTGGGCGGCGTCCGGCCCGAGGAAATGGATCAGGTAGATCTCGCCGCCGGTGAGATGACGGCCCATCGCCTTCTCCAGCCGCAGCGTATCGCGCTTCAGCATCTCGCCGGCGAGCAGCGCGGAGAGGTAAGGCTCGCGCCGGAGATCGAGGATGCGCTGGCGCTCTGCCGCATCGAGAACGAAGAACTGCTTGCCGTTCTTCCCGATCAGCTTCGTCTCGGCGGCGAGCCCGTGCTTGGCACCGAACTCGCTGACGACGCCGAGCCAGGTCTGCTCGATGAACTGGTAGAGCCCGGTCGCCGACGAGGTCTTGGCCTGGACCGAGGTCGAGAACGACGATTCCTTGTCGGCGACCGCCATCAGCAGGGTCGGGTCGGCGCCGACGACCTTGCCGGCCCGAACGATCGTCTCGACGAGATGTCGGCGGATGCGAATGGGACCGAAGGTCAGCAATTGCTCGGGATCGCCACCGCTGGTGATCGGCGCTTTCGGGATCTGCGATCTCGGCCCGGGCGCCGGCCCGGAGGGCAGCTTCGGCGGCACCAGCAGGATGTTGGACGGTGGCAGCGCCAGCGGCACCACCGGCACCTCCTGGAAGGCTGCGACCTGTTCCTTGATCTCCGCCAGCGTCGGATCGCTCTTGATGGCGAACTCGGTCGCCTGCCGCGCCGCCTCCAGATCGCTCTCGACCGAGGAGATGATCAGCGATGGCCGCACCGCCGTCTGCAAGGCCGGGGCTGCCAGGATCGCAACCATCTCCGGATCCGGCGGCGTCTCCTCCTGCCTGAGCTTGGCCAGCGCGATGCCGAGCACGGCAGCCGCGACGCAGGCGATTCCGGCCGCAAGCCCGATCATCATCATCCGCCCCGACAGGCCTCGGGCAGCGGCCGGCGCTTGCCCGAAGTTCGGAGGCGCCGACGTGGGCGCGGTCGCCTCGGTCCTGCCCGGCTTGGCCGCGCTCGCCTTGGCGGTCTCAGGAACCTTGGAGGTTGCTGCCGGCGCAGATGGTCGATCCCCGGCGACACGGCGATGCACGGCTTCGAACCAGCCGAACCGCTGGGCTTCGAGCGCCACGAGATCGTCCACCAGCCGGCGCGCCGTGATCGCCGGCACCCTCGCTTCCCGTTCGACGACGCCGATGGCCGCCTTGCTGCCCTGCTCGGCGATGATCTTGAGCGCGAAGAACCAGAGCTGCAGCGGCGTGCGGCGGTTGTCGAGCACCGTCCCGGCGCCGGGCTGGATCATGTAGCTGCAGTGATTGCAGGAGAAGGCGCGCAGCTTCGGCCGAGGCTCGAACCTCGCAGGGCGCCCGCAGGCCGGGCAGGTCATGCTGCTGCCGCCATGGCGCGCACGCATCAGGGCGTCGAGGCAGGCCTCTTCCGGAAACACGGCCTGGAACTGCTTGAAGCGTTCGCTCATCGGCCATCACCAAACCGGCCGGCCCTACCCGCCGCGCCGGCCACCCGGCTCGCGCGTTGCCCCGCCGCGCCGACATGCCGGAGCATCAGGATACGCGCGCGGGGCGGCTGCGACAATGTTGCCCCCTCAGCCATCAAGCATGCAGCAGACCAAGCCGCGCGACATCCTTCAGATGAATCGCGACCTCCTCGGCGGTGGCGCGCCTCGGCAGGGCGCCGACATTGGCTCCGGAGCCATGCGCTTCGTCGAGGAAGGCGTTGAGATCGTTCAGCAGCATGTCCTGCGTCCGAGAGCCGTCGAGCAGGCAGACGAACTTGCGCACGATGACGCCGTCGAGCGCCACCATGCGATGGCGCAGATCGGTGACCTCGCGCGTCGTCGTCGCCTGCCAGCGCGCCACCTCGCTCGCCAGCGGACGCTCCCCGATCGCGGTCGTCAGAGGCGGCGGCGCGAGCTTGACGTCGAGCAGGCCCGCTTTGAAGATCGCCAGCAGCGCCTCGTCCAGCCGCGCGACCTGCGCCTCGACATCGGGGCCCAGTTCATCGCCCACATCCGCGACGGCCCGCGCGACGAGCTCGTCGAAGGCGATGCTCGCCGGCCAGATCTTGCTGAGCTGGCGCAGCGCCGCCCTGCACAGGTGCAGATCGACGGACAATCGCACGCCCTCGCCGAACTCGAAGCGATCGACGCCCGGCTTCTGCTCCTCGCCGTCCTTCTCCTCGACCAGCCAGGCATGCGCCGCGATGTAATAGGGTCTGAGTGCGTCGGGCTTGATGCCGCGCCGCAATGGGATGCCCTGCCGGCAGAGCAAGGTCTCGCGGAAGGCGCGGCCGATCAGCAGGTCGAGCGTCTGTTCGCGCAAAGCCGCCTCCTCGACCGGAATCCCGGCGAGCATGGCCTGGGCCGGTCCCTTTGCAGCGCCGTACATGTTGGGAAAGGACGCCTCGGCCAGGAACTGCAGGCCGTGCCGCTCGGCAGCCCCCAGCACCTCGTGCAGCGCGAAGGCCCGCGCCCCCGGATTGAGGTCGTCATGGTAGAGCACGTTGTCGGGCGTATCGTTGAGCTGTTCCAGACGCTGCCTGAGCGCAGCGCCATGGAAGGTCTGGCCGTCGCTGGCTTCCGCGAAGGCCTTGAGCGCGGCGCGCGCCACACGCACCCGCTCTTGCGGGTCATGCACGTCGCGCGTTGCATACAGCATGACGTCGCGCGCGAGATCGCGCAGCCGGCAGCCGGGCAGCACATTGTAGCTGACATAGGCGATGCCATGGGGCGAAAGCAGCTCGCCGAAGAGCGCGATGATCTTGTCGCGCACGAAATCCGGCACCCAGGAATAGACGCCATGGACCAGGATGTAGTCGAACCGGCCGAGTTCTGCGCCCACATCCATGATGTTGCGGTGGTGGAAGACGAGATTGCCGAGACCAAGCTCGGTAGTGGCGACCTTTGCGTGCTCGATGGCACTGCCGCTGAGATCGATGCCGACGAAACGGCCTTCCGGATACTGCGCCGCCATCGGGATCAGGTTGCCGCCGCGGCCGCAGCCCAGTTCGAGCACCCGCATCGCCGAAGGCGATGCCGAATCCATGCCGTGGAAATGCGCGATCGTCGCCAGCCGGGCTGGGTGCGTCTGCGCGAAGGAATGCCCGGGATAGGCGACGGCGTCGTAGGGGTTGATGGCCGTATCGTTCATTCCTGCCGCCCGCCTCGTCGCCGATGCATTGAACCGGCCCTATCCGAGCGCGCCAGACGCCGCCGCGCCTCATCCGTTTGAAGGACCACAGGCATGGTCAAACGGAAGCGCTGCCGAGTCCGGCCGAGGCTCAGCAGCCGATCACCTTGAACTCGACCCGGCGATCGAGCGCATCGCTCGCATCGTCCTTGCCAGTGCCGACGAGGTTCTCCTTGAAGCCGCGGCCGGTGGCGATCATCCGGTTGCGCCCATCCGGCATACCGGTCAGCAGCAGGTCCATGATGAACTGCGCCCGCGAGACCGACAGCCGCTCGTTGAGATTCGGCATGCCGGTGCGCGAGGTGTGGCCGACGATCTCGAGGCAGGCGCCCTTCTGCCGCGCCCGGGTCGCGATCTGGCTCAACCACATCGGATAGGGCTGCGTCATCTGCGGATTGTCGACGAACTGCGTGGTGCCCGGCCGGAACAGCAGCTTCACCATCAACTGGTCGGTGCTCAGCCCATAATCGACCAGATCGCCGAAAGCCTCGACGGAATCGTCGCGGCGGCCGAGCTTGGCGCTGGCGAGATAGGTGCCCACCCGGACGCGGTGCTGGTCGCCGCCGGGCAGCCGCCGCGCCGTGCGATAGAAGGCGAGCGCCTCGCGGAAACGCTGCGCCTCGTATTCGGCGATGCCGTCATTGATCAAGGCATTGGCCGTCAGGCGATCGACATAGGCCGGATCGAGCCCGCCGCCGAGCGGCGTGCCCTGGCAGGTTTTCACATAGGCGTCGGTCGCCTGGTCCTTCGCCCAGATCGGGGCGTCGCGATAATACTGCGTCGGCGTGACGTCGACATTGTCCAGCGTCGAGCGCGCCACGCCCTTCGACACGACGGTGCGCGACTTCAGGTCGGCCAGCGTCAGGCAGATCCGGAAGGCGTCGCGCGGCCCGTCGCCGCCCTGGTTGTTGACCGCGGTCAGCGTCCCGACCAGCACCACGGGATCGCGCGCCAGGACCTCCGAGCTGAAGGGCTGCACGACGAAGCGCGGATAGGATTTCTGCACGATCTCGGTCAGCGTCTTCTGCATCGCGCGCGTCGCCGCCGACTGCGCGCCCGACGATGCGTCGATCAGCGGATCGATCACCAGTTCGACGCGATCGGTCGCGAGATTGGCCTTGCCGAAGAGATCGTTAGCGGCCCGCTGCAGCGCGTCCGGATAGGGCACCGGCGTCGGCGGCGCCGGCTGGGCCTGGGCGGCGGCGCAGCCCAGCATCGCGGCCGCTGCGATCAGGGCCTGCAGGAATGGAGGTCGGCGGGCGTCACGGCGAAGGCGGAACATCGACCACATGATTATCTGCCAGTCATCTCAGCGGGCCGGGAGCCGGACGAAGCGATCCGGCGTCGGAGAAGCGCGGCGATCGGACGATCAGCGGCACAGTTGCAACTGCTCCCTCGCCTGAGGCGTCAGTTCGCCGAGTTGCGCGCGCAGCAGGATCTCGCTGCAGGTCGCGGCACTCGGCACGCGCGTATTCTGCGTCCGCACCGTCTGAGGGCGTGTTGCAGCCGCAGGAGCGGGCAGGATCGGCTCCGCCAGCGCCCGCTCGTTCAGGGAACGCTCGGTCGGAGGTGGCGGCACAACCAGCGAAAGACTGGGCTGGACCGGGGCGGACATGGTCAGCGTGCCCATCCGCGCCGCCATCGCCTGCTCAAGCATGACGCGCTCATCGGCCAGGCGCCGCTTTTCGGTCTCGAGCGCGGCCAGTTCGCGTTCGCGCCGCGAGACCTCGTCCGCCAGCCGCTCGCGCTCGGCCCTCTCCTGGGCGGGAATCGCGACCGGCCTCACGGTTCCGGCAGCCGGAGCCTGCGGCCGCGCCGGCGAACTGGGCTGCCCGACAGCGGGCGCCGCCTCGCTCTGGCGGCGGGCCAGATCGGTCGCAGCCTGCTGGCGAACCTTCTCGGCGCGCTCGACACGCTCCAGCAGCGCCCGCTCGCGCTCGGCGAATTCGCGCGCCAGCAAATCCCGCTCCTTCGTCTCGGCCGCGCGGCGCTCGATCAGGTCGAGTCTCGTGCGCGCATCGATGGTGAAGAAGCTCGTCGGATAGCGCTGGATGAAGGCGTTGAGCGCGGCCGGGTCGTCGCTCGCCCGGATCCGGCGCCACACGTCGCTGTCGGTCTCCTCCCGGTTCAGGTAGAAGTCGCCCAGCAGCGACAGCGACAATTCCGGCGTCTGGCGCCCGTTGGTCGCGTCATAGACGCTCTTCTGCACCCGCCGGAACATCGTCGCGACCTCGAGGCCGGGCTGATCGATCTCGCGCACCAGGGCGGCCGTGAAGGGGCTGTTGCGCCCCATGCCGTCAGCTGCGACATCGTTCGCCTGCGTGGCATAGGCGATCACCATGCCCTGGGCCCGCGCGACCGGGGCAAGCCCGCTGCCGACAGAGAAGCTGCGCGTCGCCTGGCGCTTGGCCAGCTGGCTCACGAAGGGATTGTTGCGGCAAGCGTCGAGCACCATGATCTTGACGCCCTTGGAGAAGTTCAGGGCGGTCATGACGTCGTTCAGCCGCGTCGTCTCGTACTGGACGCTGACCTCGTCCTCGACGCGCGCCTCGACCGGAACGAGATAGTTCTCGCCGTTGAACTGGAAGCCGTGGCCGGCGTAGTAGAACATCACCGCGTCGGCATCCTGCGCCAGCCGCGCGAACCGCGTCACCGCCTGGTCCATGCCGCGCTTGTCGAGATTGACGCCGTCGACCACCTCGAAGCCGACCTTGCGCAGCGCCGCCGCCATGTCGCGGGCGTCGTTGACGGTATTGGGCAGGACCGGAGCGTTGCTGTAACCGGAATTGCCGATCACGAGCGCGACGCGGCGCTCCGTGGCCGCAGCCGGCCCCGCCATCGACAGCATCGCGAGTCCGATCAGAGCGCAAAATCTCGCGACGAGGTTCATGAAGTCCTTCCCTGGAGGCTGCTGGCAGCCTCTACGTCAACCTATCGCAGCACCTTGCAAAAATCCAGTCCGTACAAGCTGTTCCGCGCGGAACTGGCATCGTTCAAGTTGTTGGGATCAGGGCTATTCGCTTGCCCCTGCGGCACCGCACTGGTAATCTTTCCGAAGGCTGGAATGCGTGAAAGGGACAAGCCGATGCGAAGGGTTCGGCTATGCCTCGTGCCGGCCGTTCTGGCATGTGGCTTCGCAGCGCTCGCCACGGCCCTTCCCGCGCCCGCCTTCGCCCAGGAAAGGGCGCGGCCGCGTAGCGTAGCGCCCGCCAATGCCCGGCTCGGCTTCGTCGACTTGCCGAACAACGCCCGCGTTCCCGGCAAGCTGACGATCCGCTTCGCGTTGACCGGGATGGACGTGGCCCCCGCCGGTCCGCCGCAACGCAATGCAGGCCATCACCACCTCCTGATCGACACCGAATTGCCTCCGCTCGACCAGCCGATCCCGAGCGACTTCAACCATATCCATTTTGGCGGCGGCCAGACCGAGGCCGAGATCGCGCTGACGCCGGGCAGGCACACGCTGCAGCTCCTCTTCGCCGACCATGACCATGTCCCGCACAACCCGCCGGTCATGTCGGAGAGGATCACCATCGAGGTGACGGCCGAGGCCGAGGAGAAGCCACGCTCCATCGCTGCGCCCGGCGCCAAGGTGTTCTTCGTCGACCTCGCCGACGGCGCGACGATCCCGACCCGCTCGCGCATCCGCTTCGGCGCCGAGGGCGTGGCCCTGTCGCCGGCCGGGACGAAGAGCGAGAATGGCGGCCATCATCACCTCCTCGTCGACACCGAGCTGCCGCCGCTCGACCGCGAGATTCCCAGCGACTTCAACCATCTGCATTTCGGGCGCGCCCAGACGGAGGCCGAGCTGACGCTGCCGCCGGGCGAGCACACGCTGCAATTACTGATGGGCGATCACGACCATGTGCCACATGATCCGCCGCTGATGTCGCCGCGCATCCGCGTGCGCGTGGTCGAAGGGCAGCAGGTCGCATCTGCGATCCAGCCTGCGGCACCCCCCACCCCGGCACCGGGCAAGCCGGCGTTGACGCCGGCTCCCAACGACGCCGTCGTCTACTTCGTCTATCCACGCGATGGCGACGCGATCTTCCCGACCACGACGATCCGCTTCGGCCTGCGCAACATGGGCGTCGCTCCGGCTGGCATCGTCAAGCCGAACACCGGCCACCACCATCTCATCATCGACGCGCCGACGCCGCCGCTCGACCAGGCGATCCCGGCCGACCTCAATCACATCCATCTCGGCGGCGGCCAGACCGAGCGCAAGGTCACGCTGCCAATGGGCGAGCACACGCTCCAGCTCATCCTCGCCGACGAGAACCACGTCCCGCATGATCCGCCGATCATGTCGGAGCGCATCACGGTGCTGGTCGCACCGGGCGGCAAGAGACCGGTGAGGCGTCGATGAACCCGCATCACTCCCTG